>DASUTO010000199.1:0-6859 GCA_036374555.1 Chitinophagaceae bacterium | reverse complement strand
TCAGCTTCATTTGGGGAATTAATAAGAAACTTACCTGCTTCTACCCATTCTTCTACCTTCTGTTTCTCTTCATTGGCAATTTTATTAGCGAGATAACGGGAATAAACGATAGTACCGCTTGCGATCAGGATGGCGATGATGGCTACCAGTGTCCGCCAGTTAATTATTTGCTGAAACATTTTCCGAATTTAATAAGGATAAACCGCATCCCTTATTTTTGAGCAAATTTTTTACAAACCATTGAGTATATTACCAAAGGTTGCCATTGTGATCCTGAACTGGAACGGTCAAAACTATCTTGAGAAATTTTTGCCTTCCTTATTGGCAACAGCTTACGATAATAAGGAGATCATTGTAGCAGATAATGGCTCTACAGATGGATCGGTTTCTCTTTTGCAGCGCCATTTTCCGCAAATAAAACTGATCCGTTTTAATGAAAACAATGGTTTTGCTAAAGGATATAATATCGCCTTGCAAAATATCCAGGCAGATTACTATGCGATCATCAATTCAGATGTCGAAGTACAGGAAGGCTGGTTAACACCCATCATTAATTTACTCGAGCAAGATAAATTGAATGCTGCCTGCCAGCCAAAATTGCTTTCCTACAAGCATAGAAATCTATTTGAATACGCTGGTGGCGCAGGCGGTTGGCTTGATAGCTTTGGCTATCCTTTTGCGAGAGGAAGAGTTTTTGATATTTGTGAAGAGGACAAAGGCCAGTATGATACTACTGAAAGAGTTTTTTGGGTAACAGGAGCCGCCATGGTTATCCGCAGTAGTGTATTCAATGAAATGAGAGGATTTGATGAATATTTTTTTGCACACCAGGAAGAGATTGATCTTTGCTGGCGTATGCAGCTTGCGGGTTATAAACTTTATTGTTGTCCTTCTTCAATTGTTTATCATGTAGGTGGTGGCACTTTACCTCGAGGTAATTCTCTTAAAACCTATCTCAACTTTCGCAACAATCAAATAATGCTGTTTAAAAATCTTCCATGGTCACAGAAATGGTGGAAGGTACCGTTCCGCATTTTTCTTGATGCAGTATCGGCCCTGAAAGGGCTTTTTATTGGCGATGGAGGGTATTTCCTTTCAATTCTGAGAGCCCATTTTTCTTTTTTGAAATGGATATTATTCAGGCAAAGTAAAAGTGTTTTCCCCGAAAAAAAGGATGGAAAACCAGCCGGTCTTTATAAAGGCAATATTGTGTGGGAGCATTTTGTAAGGGGTAAAAAATATTTTTCCCAGTTGATAAAATAAATTCAATTTAACCGCTTAACGCTTATTTTTGCAGCACAAATAACCAGATATGAAGTATCAGCAGGAATATCAGGCGGAACTCCAGAAAGTGCATGACAGGGACTTTACCCGCAGCTGGGTATCTTCTTCAGCATTTTTATTTTACCTGCAGGTGGCCTGTATTGTAGCGTTCGTTTTAGGCGGTTGTTATATGCTTTATACCAAGCGTTTTGATAAGCCTGAGGTGAAAGTGCAGGAAAGCACCTTATACACTCCCAAATACAAATAAGGGGTTCAAAAATTTTTTTCAAAAGGGCTCGTTGCTTATTTTTGCAGCCCTCAAGTTCTTTTATTGGCTTAATAAAAAGCGGAAGTAGCTCATTTGGTAGAGCACGACCTTGCCAAGGTCGGGGTGGCCGGTTCGAGCCCGGTCTTCCGCTCACAGGTCCATCAGTTTTCGCTGGTGGATTTTTTTTCTGGATAATCGCCCCCCAGGGACGAAATAGAAAAGCTCTTTTGATTATAAGGAAATACCACCGCCCCGGTGGTGGAACTGGTAGACACGTCCCGATTAAATCGGGATGAACCGCAAATAATACAGTTCAACTTTCGGGGAATAAAATAGAAACGGTCTTTTGAATATAATAAATACCACCGCCCCGGTGGTGGAACTGGTAGACACGTCCCGATTAATATCGGGATGAACCGCAAATAATACAGTTCAACTTTCGGGGAATAAAATAGAAAAGTTCTTTTGATTACAGATACGATCGCTCCGGTAGTGGAACTGGTAGACACGTCCCGATTAAATCGGGATGAACCGCAAATAATACAGTTCAACTTTCGGGGAATAAAATAGAAAAGTTCTTTGATTACAGATACGATCGCTCCGGTGATGGAACTGGTAGACACGTCCCGATTAAATCGGGATGACCTGCAAGTCAATACAGTTTAACTTTCCGGAAATAAAGTAGCAAAAGTTCTTTTGAAATAATAAATACCACCGCCCCGGTGGTGGAACTGGTAGACACGCAGGACTTAAAATCCTGTGACCCGCAACGGTCGTAACGGTTCAACTCCGTTCCGGGGCACTCAAAGCGACGCAAGTCGCTTTTTCTTTTATGTATTTTACCTACATATTGTATTCTGAGAAGTGTAATCGTTATTATATCGGTTATGCTTCGGACGTTAATGTCAGGCTTGAACGAGATAATGCTGGTAAAGTAACAGCTACAAGAAATTGTTTTCCTTATCAGATTAAGGCGACAAAAGAATTTCAATCAGAACTTGAAGCGAGAAGTGAAGAGCTTCGCTTAAAGAAACAAAAGAGTCGAAAATATCTTGAATGGCTGATTGCAGGGAATTGGTAGACATGTCCCGATTAATATCGGGATGACCCGCAACGGTCAGTACCCCGATTCAATCGGGGTCCGGGGCACTTAAAGCGACTGATTTGGTCGCTTTTTTGTTTCCGATTTCTTCCCACTTTTTGATCGCTTTATTCAATAATTCCTTTTGAGCAGTTTCTAATTTCTTGTCAAGACCTTTCAGCATTTCTTTCTCTTCATTTCTCTTTGGCAGATCTTTTATGTATTGCTTTATTTTTCTTTTGAGAATAAAATGATCTTGAAAGTTACCCAAATATTTCAACGTCGCGTCAAGTACTTGCATGTTAATAAAATCCTCGGCGATACCGTTTGGACAGATTTTTAACCAGTAATAAACATCCTTGAGTTGCTTTCTTATTTCATGTGCATTTTTATGAAAATGATTAGCCAGGTTTTTGACCTTTTTTATTTTTAATGCAGATAACCGAATGATCTTTTCACAAACCTCTTCATTACTACCAGCCAGGAAATTAAATTGTTGGTTAAAGCCATCCGGCCCATGCTCATCAAAATTTATCGCATTTTGTTTTGCCCATTTTCTTGTAAGCGATCTGTTCACCGATAAATATTCTTTGAAGAAAACAAATGACAACAATTCTTTTCGTTCCAATTTTCTTATCAGTGTAAGCGACATATCATAATCTCTCAGCCTTCCAAATGATTTGAATAAGGCTGAAATTTTTGAAAATGCTTCTTTCCATCCATCTCCATTGAATTGCTGTTTCAAACGCAAATAGCTTCTCATCTTTTTTACTGCAACCCGCAGGTCATGTACAGAGATCTTTGTTGGTCTTTTGCGACTGAATATAAGATTCTCATTAAATATCTTTTCTTGTTGAAGCCAATTCTTTAATATCAGGTTAGTTCCACTCATTGATTATAAAGGAACGCAAATTTCCTTCAATTTTCATTGAGAAAGATCATGAAAACGGCAATTGGACTGCTTAGTTATAGGAATAATCTATCCGGCCCTGGAGTTGCTTGTCTTTGTTGAACAAGGCCTCTTTTGTTTTTAAACCTTTCTCGTCAAACAAATATCGCCAGGTAAGGTAACCAAGATTTTTACCGGAAGTTGTTGTGATCTTTTGGATCACCCTGTCATTTTCATCGTATTCAAAAAGATAATCCGGCAATAACCGGTTTGCTTTATAATTGAAACGAACAATATCCGTAAGCCGGTTTCTATCGTCATAATAATAATAAATAGGATCCGCTAAAACCCCCCGTCTGAAATTTCTTTCTTCTATCACATTCCCATTTTCGTCTGTTACAAATCTTACTTCAAGACTGTCTTTTTTATTGATAATGCGCCACATTTTATCAAGCTTTCCATCTTTATAAATATACTGGTGAACTTCAGTTTGTGAAAAATCGCCACTGCTATCGGCATCAGTTGCGGAATTACTAATAGAAATTATTTTTCCTTCTGTATCGTAAGTATATGTACTAATACTTTTCACGTTTACAGTTGAATCGATGGCGCTGATCAATAAACCACGATCATTAAAGCTATATTTTAATGTTGAGATAATTTTGTTGTTGGTCGTGGTAACTTTCAGGGATGTGCCATTTGCACCTATTTCACCTACTTCTGTAAAATCTGAAGTAGCGCCACCTTCAGGTGTAATGCCCCTGGCTGTAACTTTTTTTATATTGTTCGTACTATATGTTTTCATCAGCCGGGTAATATCGGCGGCTGCCACAAGGTCTTTATAATAGTATTGGGAATTGGCGTGAAAAAATAGTAGCACCAGGACCAAAAACGGTAGTTTCTTCATTGGAATGAATTTCAATTCAAAAGTACTTCAAACTGTCTATAACGAAAAACAAATGCTGTTAAGTGTTTCTTGTTTATTTTTAAGAAAAAATAAAGGTGAGTCACACCCCGCTGAGGAAAGAAACGGATTGCCTGAATTGCGGTGCTACGGTGCAGGGGCGTTATTGTCATGTATGCGGACAGGAGAATACTGAGCCAAAGGAAACTTTCTGGCACATGTTCACCCATTTTTTGTATGATATCACTCATTTCGACGGAAGCTTTTTTATAACCTTGAAAGATCTTTTGTTTAAGCCAGGCTTCTTATCCAGGGAGTATATGCTTGGTCGGAGAAAGAAATACCTGCATCCTGTGCGAATGTATGTTTTTACTTCAGCGGTTTTTTTTCTTGTATTTTTTTCAATGTTTAATGTTTCAGAAAAAGATGTTTCTATAGCCAATCAAAACGCCAAAGTAGAGGAAGGGTTTAGCATAATAAAAGAAGAGGCATTAAAAAATGCAAAGACAAAAGAAGATTCTGCTAACATATTAAGCGGTCTTGAGGAGCTGGGTTATAAGGAAGTAAATGAAAATAAGACACCAGACTCGATTGTAAAAAATAAAAAATCAAAGGGTGGATTTAATTTCAGTTTCAGCGGTGAGGACCCTGAGGATTATAAAACCTTAAAAGAATATGACTCTGTTCAGAGTACATTGCCAAAAGATAAACGGGATGGGGGTTTAGCAAAACTCTTCACAAGAAAATCTGTTGCACTAAATGAAAAGTATAAAGGTGACCAGCAAAAAATTGCGGTCGAAGTGATAAATAAATTCATACATTCTATCCCCTATCTATTGTTTGTTTCATTACCGCTTTATGCTTTATTTCTGAAACTGCTCTATATACGTCACAGAAAGCAATACTATTTTGCAGACCATGGCATATTTCTTATTCATTTGTATGTTTTTACATTCCTGTTCTTCCTTTTTTATTTTGGGTTAGATAAACTGGAAAAACAAACTCATTGGAAGGGGATAGGCATAATCCAGGCAATTTTGATATTAGCGGGAATTTTTTATACAATAAAAGCGTTTAGAAATTTTTATAGACAGGGGTGGGGTAAAACGACCTTAAAGTTCATAATTTTTAATATTCTTTGTATTATATCACTTGTATTATTGTTTGTTTTGTTTTTTGCATTAACCATTTACCAGATCTAAAATTTCAATATGTCAAATTTATCCGGCTCATTTCTAAGACTTATTTCTATAATGGATGACCTGCGTGAAAAATGTCCGTGGGACAAAAAGCAGACTATCCAAACCTTGCGGCATATGACAATAGAAGAAACATATGAATTGACCGATGCGATCACGGAAGAGGATTGGGATGGTATCAGGGAAGAGCTTGGTGATCTGTTATTGCATATAGTCTTCTATTCAAAGATCGGGGTGGAACAAAATAAATTCACACTGGAAGAAGTGATCAATGGGATAAGTGAAAAATTGATAGCCAGGCATCCGCACATATATGGTGATGTTAAGGTCAATGATGATGAAGATGTGAAAAGAAATTGGGAAAAGCTCAAACTTAAAGAGGGTAAAAAATCTATCTTAAGTGGCGTTCCGAAGTCGTTGCCGGCAACTGTAAAGGCAATGAGGCTGCAGGAAAAAGCAAAGCAGGTGGGTTTTGAATGGGAAAACAAGGAACAGGTTTGGGAGAAGGTAGTGGAAGAAACGGGTGAGCTGAAATCAGCAATTGGCGATTGGCAATCAGCGGATCATGATGATTTGACAAAGCAGCATAAGAAGGTAGAGGAAGAATTTGGGGACCTTATATTTTCATTGATCAATTATGCACGGTTTTTGCGAGTTGATGCCGAAAATGCCCTGGAAATGACCAATAAAAAGTTTATCCGGCGTTTTACCCAGATGGAAGAAGAGGCCACAAAGAGCGGAAAGGACCTGACAGACATGACCCTCCTTGAAATGGATTCCATTTGGAACAGTATAAAAAAACGGACCTGAGCAGTTGAAAAAATTAAGTCATATCCTTCCCAAACCACATACATGGTTAGTGGGTGCAGTTATTTTATACCTGCTGTCATTTCTTTTTGAACGGTCATTTTCTCCCATAAGGTCAATTAATATTGAAATAAACAGGCTGGAGAATTATATTGAAACAAGGCAAAATGAATTTAATAAACTTGTTTCCGATACATCGTTGATCAGAAAGCTTGCTGACAAAACAGAATCGCTAAAGGAACTAAACAAACTTGTCTCAAAAAGCACCGGCATATTTATTTTCAGGAAATCCATAGCCGGGCAGCAATTGTTATTCTGGAGTAACCAGGTAACATACCCTCCCGATGAGATCTTTGGATTTACAGATACGAGTTATTTCAGGCAATTAAGCAATGGGAACGGGTTTTATGTGTGCACAAAGAAAACTTTTGCAGTTGAAAATAATAAG
>DASUTO010000198.1:0-3271 GCA_036374555.1 Chitinophagaceae bacterium | reverse complement strand
ACTGATTTTGGATTTGGCTTGATCAACCCGGCTTCTCTTCTGTCGCGCTGATCGGTTACAACTACTTCTTCCAGCGTTTTGCCTTCTCTTTCCAGACGAATGACAATTGTCTCTTCTTCATTTTCATTTAATAGGAAATTCTTTTGTTGCGATATGAACCCGGTATAGCTAAAGACAATTGCAAATGCGCGGTCGGCAGTTACTTTTAGTCTGAATGTGCCGGAATCGGATGTCATAATCCCTTTTTGTTGACCAAGAATAGTAACCGAAACATTGGAAAGAGGTTTTTCATTTTCATCAAGCACTTTGCCGGAAACGTATGCTGGTTTTTTTTGAGAGAAAGCGATGCTATAAGCAAACAGAAGGATGCAGGACAAAAGAAGCTTTGGATGGTTCATTCCTAAGAAACGGATTTTGATAGGCAATATTACTCAATAAATTTCGCATTTGCTATTTCGATACCCTTCCTGATTTCAGATAGATGGGAAATATTACTTTCTTTACTTCACCTTCCGGCCAGAGTTTATTTATTTCTTCTTCAATCATCGGAACAGGCGAGTATCCATTTGTTTTTATAAATTTTTGAATAGCACTCCAACTACCGATATAACCTAACATATCTTCCCGTTTCCAATCAAGTATGGTTTCAAAATCTTTTACAGGTAAGGGATCATAGTCAAACTCAACAGTGGAATATTTTTCTTCTACATACTTCCTTTCATAATCCCAATATGGTTTCGTTACAGCTTCATAAAAATTGGAAATTGTGTCATCTACTTTTTTATCCCCGGTTGTATTTTTGTAATAAGTCCAGATAGCAATGATGGCTCCGGGTTTGCAAACACGAGCCACTTCTTTTTTAAACTCCTTCCATTTGATCCAATGATACGCCTGTGCAACAGTGACAAGATCAAACGTGTTTTCAACCAAGGGAGTTGATTCAGCAGGACAAACACGGTATTCGATGTTTTCTTTCCTGATTGCTTTATCAATTTGTGCAGCACTTATGTCAGTTGCAATAACTTTTTTAAAATGATCTGCCAAGACAACTGCTGCTTGTCCATTGCCAGTGGCGCAGTCCCAGGCAGTATTTTTTTCTTTTACAAAAGATAAAATGTAGTCGTAAAGTTCTTTTGGATAAGTCGGTCTGTACCGGGCATAAAGATCAGCTTGATTGCTAAACAGATCTTTTGCCATGAGGTCTATAATTTTTTCAATTGAGCAATGGTTGCTTTCGGGTCTTGTGAGCTAAAGACAGTATTACCTGCAACCAGTACATCTGCACCCGCAGCAACAATAGTTCCTGCATTTTCTAATGTAACACCTCCATCAATTTCAATTAACACACTCAAACCTTTTTCATCGATCATTTTACGGAGTGTCTTTATCTTTTTCAATGTATGAAGAATGAATTGCTGGCCGCCAAATCCAGGATTCACACTCATCATACAAACAAGATCGATATCGGCAAGAACATCCTGTAAACTTTCAACTGGTGTATGTGGATTAATTGCAACACCGGCTTTCATGCCCAATCCTTTTATTTGCTGAATATTTCTGTGCAAATGAGGACATGCTTCACTATGTACGGAAAGAACATCGGCTCCGGCATTTTTAAATTGCTCCGCATATTTCCCCGGTTCTTCGATCATTAAATGAACATCGCAAACCTTTGTAGTTGCTTTCCTGAAAAATGAAACGAGCATCGGTCCGAAACTAATGTTAGGAACAAACCGGCCATCCATTACATCCAGATGATACCAGTCAGCCTGGCTCTCATTCAGCATTTTACAATCGGCGTCAAGATTCAGGAAATTTGCAGAGAGAAGAGAGGGAGCAATAATGGGCATTCTTTACTATTTGCGCTGCAAGATACAACGCATGAAATTATTAATTACTAATTTTTAATGCTTAATTCTGTCCGCCGCTTCTTTTGCTTCGGTCAATGTTTTATCAAATGCATAGGCCCGCTGGTAACTGATCTTTGCATCCTCTTTCTGGCCCAATGCTTCCTGGCATTTCCCTTTCCAGAAATGTGCATCGGCAAAGCTGTTAGAGACTTTTATTGCCATGTCATACACTTCGATAGCCTCTTTGAACCTGGATTGCATGTAAAGTATATTTCCTTTTTCCATATAGGCATCTAAAAATGTATAATCCTTTCTTATACAGGAATTGAATTGTTCAAGGGCTTTTGCATGATCATCAATATTATAATAGTAAACACCTTTGAAATAATCGGGTTCGGGATCTTTTTTACTCTCATCATATTTATTCATTGAATCACAAATAGCAATTGTTTTAGGATTTTTTGATTCAGCATAAAGGAATGCCAGTTGTTTACCTGCTTCGGTTAATTCGCCGGGAATAACAAAAAACTCAAGTGATTTGACTGCGTTCAACGTATCTCCTGCGAGTACTAATAATTCAGCTCGTTTAAATAAATAATTTACATAAACTTTCATTTGAGTGGAATCGCCCATCGGGATATTCATTGAGTCAAGCACATTGACCGCCTCCCGGTATCTGCCTGCTTCCTGTAATGTAAGAACCAGGTTGTATTTAAGTAATGTGTCGGTTGGATGAATTTTTAATGAATCACGATAGGATTGGAGCAACCGTTGCAAACTGTCCTGCGTCTGTTGTTCATTTGAGACGTGGGTCCCATTATTATTACAGGCAAATAGTATTGTGATGAGGACTAAAAAAGCCAGGAGATTTTTCATAAAACATTTGGGTGATATGACAAAAGTCTGACATTTGCCGGGCTTTCGGAAAATAGTTTTGCTAAAATTTTTTAACTGATGCATTATATGAAATTTTTGACCGGTGGATTTTTTATTGGATTGACTTTTTTGATCTGTCTCTCGTTTACAAGTAAGAAAGCGAACATTGATCAACTTACTACTGGCAATTCACAACATAAAAGAGATACTTTACTATATCCCAGTGAAACACACCTGCAAAATGTTCAGCAACTCACTTTTGGTGGTGACAATGCCGAAGCTTATTTCAGTTTTGACAGCAAATGGATCGTCTTTCAACGTACACAACCAAAAGATGGAGTAATGTGCGACCAGATCTTCGTTGGTAAAGTTCCAAAGCAGGGTGAAGCATTTACATACAAAATGGTAAGCACTGGGAAAGGAAGAACAACCTGTGGTGCATTTCTAAAAGATGGGAAACATATTATTTATGCTTCCACTCATTTAGGAGCTGACACCTGTCCTCCCGTTCCTGATCGAAAAAAATATGGTAATAAATATATCTG
>DASUTO010000197.1:0-3245 GCA_036374555.1 Chitinophagaceae bacterium | reverse complement strand
TTCCAAGCAGGTATGTATTGCTTTCGTAATACATTTTATCAAAATCACTACCGATCCGTTTATAGGTGATATCAAACCCATCATATACCCAACTATTCATTTTTTTCCATAGCTCAATTACGTCAGGTTTGCCTGCTTCCCAATCAAATAACATTTGTTGAGCAGCTTTCATAATTGGCGCTTCTTTTTCGGCTTCATCCTTACTCATGCCTTTTGCAACCAATTCATCAATTTGCTTTTTATATTCGTCATTATACTTTACATAATAGTCGCCGACAAAATGATCACCTTTTATCCCGGTACTTTGCGGTGTTTCGCCATTCGCAAAAAGCTGCCATGCGATCATACTTTTGCAAATATGAATTCCCCTGTCATTTACAATACATGTCTTTGTTATATCAGCACCATCAGCTTTTAAAATTTCTGCGACACTCCATCCCAAAAAATTATTTCTTAAATGACCGAGATGAAGGGGCTTATTTGTATTGGGAGAAGAGTATTCAACCATTACCTTCCTACCAGTCCGTTTTTTTTTGCCATAGTTTACATCGGCATAGTTCTTCTCTAAAAATTCGACCCAGTAAATATTTTTTACTGTTAAATTTAAAAACCCTTTGATCACATTATACGCAGAAAAAAGATCAGGGTTCTTAGTTACAAGATGATCGCCGATCTCTTTGCCAAGATGTTCCGGTGACTTTTTTAATTGTTTTATGAATGAAAAAAGGACCAGGGTATAGTCGCCTTCAAATTCAGGTTTGGTCTCATTGATCTGTATGTTTTTTTCATCAATGGTCAGACTATAAAGATCTTCAAGTGTATTTTTTGAAGCCACTCTTATTTGTTCTGCAATGCTCATCTCTATGGTCATTTGTTATCCGATTGTTATTTTATAATGCCTGCAAAAATAGTAGTTTCCCGGCGGGTTGCATCTGCAAAATGCAACCTGTATCTTTGCCGGTTCATGAAAGATGTGGTCTATAACATTAAAGACAGGATCATTGCGATTATTGATTTTTTTTATCCACCCTTTGCCAGGTTGATGGACAAGCAAACCTTCCGTTATGCAGCTTGTGGTGGCGGCAATACGGCGTTTGATATTTTCCTTTTTACTTTCATATTGCATTATGTTTTGTATGGACAGATCGCTCATATCGGTTCATTTGCTATTAGTCCGCACATTGCAGCATTCCTCTTTTCATTTCCTATAACTTTTGTGACAGGTTTTTTCCTGATGCGTTACGTTGTTTTCCCTGAATCAGCCACAACGAGAAAAAGAGTACAAATGACCAGGTACTTGTCAGTTGTGTTCGTATGCTTCCTGCTTAATTATGGCTTCCTGAAATTATTTGTGGAGGTCTTTGGCTGGTGGCCGCTACCTGCAAAGATCGCAACTACATTCTTTGTGGTCGCTTTTAGTTATTTTTCACAAAAGAAATTTGCGTTCCGAGTAAACTAATTTGTTTTTGATTCCGTCTATCTGTCACAAAAACTTTCTTATGGATTCAGGATCAAAGATCATAATGGTAATTTTTGGTTTATTTCTTATTTCTGCTCAATCATTTTCACAAAAAGACGGGTTTGAGGAAAATGCTTCTGATGCCAGAAAAGTTTCAGCCGCTCCCGATTACTCAAAAATTCGCAGCTGGGCCTCACATCCGTACAAACATGATATTGGCGACAGCATTCCTGAACCTTTGCGAAAAAATTATTCTTATGATAGTACGATTGATGTATTCTTTATTCACCCTACCACTTATTTACAAAAAGTAAATAATCAAATGAATGCTGATGTGAACAATGAAACATTAAACAACCGTACTGATAACAGAGCGATATTGAACCAGGCAACTGCATTTAACGAATTCAGATTATTTGCACCACGATATCGTCAGGCGAATTATTCCGCTTATATGAGTTTTATGGGTGGCTACCAGCAGGTTTTTGATACTGCGTATGCAGATATTAAGAAAGCATTCCAGTTTTATCTTGACCATTGGAACAAGGGCCGGCCATTTTTTATCGCCTCACATAGCCAGGGCACGCAACATGCCGTAAGACTGATCAGTGAATTGATCGAAGGAACTGAGTTCGAAAAAAAACTTGTTGCAGCTTATATTATCGGCATGCCGCCGGTAAATAGCCCGAAACTGGAAACACCTGTGTGTAAAAACTCAACTCAAACGGGCTGCTATGTTGCCTGGAATACTTTTAGTGAGGATTATTCTCCCAGGATCAATTTTGGAAAGATAGATCTGAAAACGGTAAACCCATTGACATGGACAACTACAGATATAAAAGCAACGAATACGCTGCACAAAGGTGCTATTGTGAAAGATTTTAATTCTGTAAAACCACACGTTTTATCAGCAGAAACAAGATCAGGAAGATTGATCGTTGCTGCAGCGTCAGAAGCGATCGATGTTCCTGACAGGTTGGAAAATCTGCATGTACTTGATATCAATTTTTTTTATGTCGATATCAGGGATAATCTTCGGACGAGAGCTGCGACTTACAAGAAGAAGAACTCAATTACTGCAAATTAAAATTCATTGCATCTACTTTTATTACCAGGTTACCGCTTGCATTGCTGCGTATAATGAAATATTCAGTTAATGGATAAAAGCCAGAAATTTTCAGATCATTAATTGCGCCAATGCTTTTTACACCTTTGATCCATTCAGCATTTAATTGTTTATTAATTAAAACCTTTGCTGTGTCAACGTATGTTGAAAGATCGAAACGTGAAACCCGGGTGATCTCATTAATGATCCGTTTATTAAAGAGCCAATCGGCCGATTTCAATAATAGATTTTTTGTTTTTACATCAAAATCAATATCTCTTACTTCGATCATTTTTTTATCTGCATCGTAAAAAGGTTTCCCGGTAAAATACGCAATGCCACTATTCGTTCCGGAAAACCCCATTTTGATAATCAGCTTTTCATTTCCTGTGCCATAAATCCTGCAATCTTCTACCACCAGAACTTTTTTTGATTTTCCTTGTGAAACATCAAATTCTTTCCCTTTCAATTGCGTATTTAAAATATTACTTAATGAATCATAATTTAAAATGGCATCTAAGAAAATATTAAAGCCCGGCTTCGAAATTGAGTTATCCATGTTGGGGGCAAGGGTCATTATATCAGCAGTTTTTTCAAAACTTATAACAGGCTTAGCGGTCATCCCAAGAAAAATATTCAGCGAGTCATTGTAGGCAGATAAGCTTGTAAGCCTGATCTTTT
>DASUTO010000196.1:0-2972 GCA_036374555.1 Chitinophagaceae bacterium | reverse complement strand
ACAGGTTCGTCCAGGTTGCAACTGGTTTCGCAATTTCTTATCGAATCTACGCTGACTGCATTTTTTGCATTGCTACTTGCCCTTGGAGCAATTGCATTGCTGTTACCCACATTCAATTCTTTGTCTGGCAAATTCATTTCGTTCGGTACATTATTCAGGACAGATACTGTATTGATATTACTCGCTATTATAGTATTCGTTGGATTTGTCGGCGGCAGCTATCCTGCTTTTTATCTTTCAAAATTCAACCCGGTAAGTGTTTTGAAAGGAAGCCTTGCAAAAGGTTCAAGCAATGTAGCTCTCCGGCGTACGTTGGTGGTCATCCAGTTTTCCATTTCAATGATAATGCTTATTTGTACATGGATCGTATATGACCAGCTGAGATACCTGCGCAATAAAGATCTTGGGTTCAATAAGGAGCAGGTACTTATCGCAACGGCGAATTCAAACAATGACATACGGAGTAAAATCCTTGCTTTTAAAAATGAAATGCGCAAGGATCCCCAGGTGATCTCTGTCAGTACCGCACAGGCTGTACCCGGCTCAGGTGTCAACTTTAACCTGTTTACCATTGAATCAAAAAATGGTTTTGTTGATAAGGGGGTTGATTGCTACGCGGTGGATGAAGATTATTTTAACACACTTGGAATAAAAGTTGTTAAAGGCAGGAACTTCTCAGGCCTGTCGGACACGCTGCGAAGCATTATTGTAAATGAAATGATGGTGAAAGAGTTTGGATGGGGAGAAAATGCTATTGCGAAAAAAGTAAAGTTTCCCGGCGACACATCCGGTAACTATTTTGAAGTGGTTGGTGTAATAAAAGATTTTAACCAAAAATCATTGTATAACCCGTTAACGCCATTGCTTTTATTTTATGCGCCAAATAATTATACACTTCAATTGAAATTGAGACCCGGTGACATTCCATCTACTATTGCCGGCATTGAAAAGAAATGGAAAGATGCTTTTCCAGAATTGCCTTTTCAATACACATTCCTCGACCAGGATTTTGATTCGCAATATGCAGCCGATCAGAAACGCAGTAAGATCTTCACTGCATTTTCCATATTGACAATTCTTATTACCTGTCTTGGTTTACTGGGACTGATCGCCTTTACAACACAGCAAAGACAGAAAGAAATAAGTATAAGGAAAGTAATGGGTGCAAATACGGGACAGATAATTCCCCTGATAACAAGAAATTTTGTCCTGTTGGTGGGATTGTCATGTTTAATCGCATTCCCGGTTGCCTGGTATTTTATGGATAAATGGCTGAATATATTTCCATACAATACAGGTCTTTCGGCCATGCCATTTATACTTTCGGCAGTAGTGGTATTGCTGATCACATTGCTGACAGTGATTTTTCATACGATGAAGGCAGCTCTTGCTAACCCGGTAAAAACACTAAGAACAGAATAAAAACTACTAAGTCTCCGCCTTAGGCGGAGACTTTAGCTAAAGTAATTCTGTTCGACTTAAGTTCTTTATTTCAGCATTATTCAAAGGATGAGTATTATTCAAAAGCTCATTAGAAATTCTAAAACACTCCCTTTAGGGAGGAGGAGGGTTTATGATAAAAAATTATTTCAAAATCGCATGGCGTAGTCTCTGGAAGAACAAACTCTATACTACGCTAAATGTTGCCGGGCTAACCTTTGGCATCAGTTGTTTTTTGTTAATTGGTCTTTACCTATTTGATGAACTTACTTTTGATGAACAACATAGTAAGGCAGATAGAATTTACCGTGTAATAGAACATAAAACCGTAAATGGAGAAGCAACAACAATAGCTGGTGCCGGATATAAACTTGCAGAGGAATCAAAAAGAACTATTGCCGAGGTTGAAAACACAACTCATATCCAAAGAACCGGAAGGGCGAATATATTGGCTACTGAAGATCCCACTATTTTTTTTCAGGAAACTGTTACGGTTGCGGATGAGAATCTTTTACGAATATTTGATTTCCCATTGATAGCCGGCGATAGCAAAACTGCCTTAAAGGAACCGAACTCAATAATTATTAATGAGGATCTTGCAATGAGATTATTTAAAAGAACTGATGTGTTAGGCAAAACATTAGAGTTTAGTTTTATAGATTCAACACCTTTAAAGATCACGGCTGTTCTAAAAAATCATCCCCGTAATTCAAGCTTTGATTTTAGCTCAGTACTTTCTGAAGCGACCTTTTATGCTGACTCGAATTACAAGAATATGCTTGCAAGGGATTGGTTATCCATTAATTTTTCTGTGTATGCTTTATTGAGGCCTGATGCGAATGCCAGGACGGTTTCAGAAAAAATGACAAAACTGGTGCATGATAATTTTCAAACGCCAGCCGGTACGAGTTTTTCATATAGTCTCCAGGGATTAAAGAAAATTCACCTGAATTCAAATGGTATTGTTGATGGTGCAAGAAATTCGAATGTTGATGCAATGCCACAGGGAAGCAGTTATTATATAAGAATATTTTCTTTCATAGCCCTTTTTGTTTTATTGATCGCCGGCATTAATTATATGAATCTTACTACCGCAAGGGCATCTGCTCGTTTAAAAGAAATTGGTGTTCGCAAATCGGTTGGCGCTTTTCAAAGCCATTTGATAAAACAATTTTTATTTGAATCGTTGTTAGTGACATTTATTTCTTTTCTGTTGGCGTTGGGTGTTGTGAACCTTTTACTTCCCGCATTTAACCAGTTTGCTAATAAGCAGCTTTCCCTGGGTTTTTCAAGTGATTATAGGATCTGGCTTTATGCTATTGCATTTGTCACTATCATTGGTCTTTTATCGGGCAGCTATCCGGCATTATTGCTTTCCCGTTTCAAGCCTGTATTATTATTAAAAGGCTTTAAACTTCAAAACAGAACTGATCTCTCGCTAAGGAAGGCGTTAGTGATATTTCAGTTTACCATTTCAGTTGTGATGATCATCGGAACGATCGTCCTTTTTCTACAGGTTAGATATTTGAACA
>DASUTO010000195.1:0-6435 GCA_036374555.1 Chitinophagaceae bacterium | reverse complement strand
ATTTTTATGATAACTCAGTAATTGATATCGCCAAAAACTTAAAACCATCAGCACGCGGAGAATACGAGATAACAGATGTAAATAAGATTTATCTCAAAAAAAATAAATTGAAAGTGGCGATCATGGATCGTGGTACCGCGTGGCTTGATACCGGCACTTTTGACTCACTCAGTGATGCCAGCGAATTTGTAAGAGTAATTGAAAAAAGGCAAGGAAATAAAATAGGCTGCATTGAAGAAGTGGCCTGGCGCATGGGATTTATTTCAAAGGAAAAATTAGCAGAAATAGCAGGTCCACTTAAGAAAAGCGGGTATGGAAATTACCTGTTAGGGCTTGTTGAAAAAAAATAACAATTATGAACAATAGTAGTACAAAGATCCTGATAACAGGCGGCGCCGGATTTATCGGAAGTTCTTTAGCTGAGTATTTGTTGAATAAAACAGAAGCACAGGTGGTGGTAGTTGATAATTATTTGACAGGAAGACAGCAGAATCTGCCTTCATCCGATCGGTTTAGATTTATAAAAGCTGATGCAAATGATTTTAATGATATCTCGTCTATTTTTCAAACTTTCGGGTTTGATTATGTATTTCATTATGCAGCAGTAGTAGGAGTAAAGCGTACACTTGAAAATCCTGTAATGGTGCTTGATGATCTTCTTGGTATCAGGAATGTGCTTAAGCTTTGCAAGAACACGGGAGTAAAAAGAGTTTTCTATGCATCATCTTCAGAGGTATATGGAGAGCCTGTGCATTTGCCGCAACATGAGCATAATACTCCTTTGAATTCCCGTTTACCTTATGCGGTAGTAAAAAATGCAGGAGAATCTTTTTGCCGTTCTTATTACCAGGAGTATGGGTTGGAATATACTATCTTCAGATTCTTCAATACTTATGGTCCCAAGCAAAGCCAGGATTTTGTTGTTTCAAGGTTTATAAATGCAGCCCTTGAGCATAAGCCAATAACTATTTATGGTGATGGTCAGCAAACAAGAACTTTCTGTTATATCGATGACCACCTTGAAGCGACTGTAGGCTGTTTAACTAATAAAATGTATATCGATGACGTGGTAAATATTGGGAATGACCACGAAATTTCTGTATTGGAATTAGCAAGAGCTATTAAAAAGATCACGGACTCAAGGTCGGAGATCGTTCATTTGCCTGCATTGCCAGAGGGAGATATGACAAGGCGCCAACCTGATATCAAAAAGATGGAATGCCTTTTAAATCGTCCTTTTACTTCTTTGGAAGAAGGATTAAAAAAAATAATCGACGCAAGAAAAAAATAAAATGAGTAAAACTGCATTAATCACCGGTGTAACCGGGCAGGATGGGGCTTACCTGTCATCACTATTATTGAAGAAGGGATATATAGTTCATGGTATTAAAAGAAGAGCGTCTCTTTTCAATACGGATCGTATTGATCATCTTTACCAGGATCCGCATGTTTCAAGTCGCAATTTTATATTGCACTATGGTGATCTCACAGATAGTACAAATCTTATCCGTATTATCCAGGAAGCACAGCCTGATGAGATTTATAATCTCGGGGCAATGAGCCATGTGAAAGTGAGTTTTGATACACCTGAATATACAGCTAACGCTGATGGTATTGGTACGCTTCGCATTTTGGAAGCCGTTCGTTTGTTAGGGCTTACTAAAAAAACAAAAATTTACCAGGCGTCTACTTCCGAATTGTACGGATTAGTACAGGAAATTCCACAGTCAGAAAAAACTCCGTTCTATCCCCGCTCACCTTATGGTGTTGCTAAATTGTATGCATATTGGATGACGGTGAACTACCGGGAAGCATATAACATGTTTGCCTGTAATGGAATTTTATTTAATCATGAAAGCCCCTTACGTGGAGAAACTTTTGTTACAAGAAAGATCACAAGAGCCGCTGCGCAGATCGCATTGGGCATGATCAATACACTATATGTTGGAAATCTTGATGCAAGCCGCGATTGGGGCCATGCCAAAGATTATGTGGAAGCAATGTATTTGATGTTACAGCAGGATGAGCCGGAAGATTTTGTAATAGCAACTGGTATTACAACAACAGTTCGTGACTTTATCCGGATGACCTTTGAAGAGCTTGGCGCAAAACTTGAATTTAAGGGCAAAGGGAAAGAGGAAAAAGGTTTTATTAAGTCGTGTGAGGATAATTTTAGTTTCAAACCAGGACAAGAGGTTGTGGCAGTAGATCCAAATTATTTTCGCCCTACCGAAGTTGATCTGCTTATTGGCGATGCTACAAAAGCAAAAGAAAAGCTGGGATGGCAACCTAAATACACTTTGCTGGAGATGGTAAAAGAAATGGTCGCTTATGACCTGGAGCTATTTCGCAAACATAAAACCCTACTCGAAGCAGGTTTTCATGTGTTACCTCAACATGAATGAAACTATTCTTGTTCAATAGAAATACAAAAGCCAATGGTTCAATTAAAGTTAAATCGATAATCTGACGCCTGGCCCCTCCTCGCTGTCATTGCGGGCAAACCGAAGCGGGAGAGGACAGTTAAATCAGGGAACAAAATTTCAGTGGTTCTTTTTTTGGTTCAATAGAATTACAATTGCCCGGCCCCTCCTTCCCCCGGGGGAGGAGGAAGGGAGGAGAGGCCCATGGATAAAAAAGATAAAATATATATAGCTGGTCATCGTGGTATGGTTGGAAGTGCCATTCACAGGCGATTGAAAAAAGAAGGGTTTGAAGATTTTGTTTTCAGAACTTCTGACGAACTTGACCTGAGAGATCAGCACGCTGTTGCTGATTTTTTTGCAAAAGAAAAACCCGCTTATGTTTTTTTGGCAGCCGCAAAAGTGGGTGGTATACTTGCTAATAATACTTATCGTGCAGAATTCCTGTATGATAACCTGATGATCCAATCGAATGTCATCGAAAATTCATACAGGCAGGGTGTAAAAAAATTATTGTTCCTTGGTTCATCATGCATTTATCCTAAACTTGCTCCGCAACCCTTGAAAGAAGATTACCTCCTTACAGGCTTATTGGAAACTACAAATGAACCTTATGCTATTGCAAAGATTGCAGGGATTAAAATGTGCGACGCATATCGCAGTCAGTATGGGTGCAATTTTATTTCAGTGATGCCTACTAATCTTTATGGACCCAATGATAATTATGATCTGAATAGCTCGCATGTTTTGCCGGCATTGATCAGGAAATTTCATGAAGCAAAAGTCCAGGATAAGCCGGAAGTAATTGTGTGGGGTAGCGGAACTCCGCGTCGTGAATTCCTGCATGCTGACGATATGGCCGATGCATGTGTATTTCTCATGAAAACCTATAATGAACAAGGATTGATCAATATTGGTGTTGGAGATGATCTGAGTATAAAAGAATTGGCTGAAATGATCCGGGAAATTACGGGTTATAAAGGGAGATTGGTGTTTGATACCTCAAAGCCCGATGGAACACCACGCAAACTAATGGATATCTCAAAGCTTTCATCCCTGGGTTGGAAGGCAACCATACATTTAAAAGACGGAATAGAAAAGACATATACAGAAAAGTTCATCGGTAATAAATTTGCATAATGGCTTCCCTGCAAATAAAAAATAATAAAAAATTTCTCTTTTTATTAATTATTAGCGCCGCTATTTTTAATTTTTCTTTCCTTGAATATAATAATTACCTGATCCGAAAGAGTAATCCTGGCAACGTTGAAAGAAATGCAGAATCGCTTGCCTATGGGCAAACGATATATTCAGTGGATAATGAATATTATACAACCCCGGTTGAAAATTTTCTAAGTGGTAAAGGATGGAAAAGAGGAGTTGGATTCAGCAATGGTGATTATTTTAGAAGAGTCCCGGGATATTCAATCGTGTACTTGTTTTTCACAGCAATTTTTGAAAAAGGTACTGCTCATCTTTTATTGAAAATTTTCCAGCTGTTTTTATTTCTGGCAACTATCCCGGCTATCCTTTATCTCTGTTCCCAGGTATCAGGAAAACTTGCCAGCAGAATTGTCACAATAATTTATGCCTTAGTACCATTTATTAGTAGTTGGACTTACTATACGCTTACAGAAAGCATCTCGCCTTTTCTTGGTGTTTTTTATTTTTTCTATTTATATAAAGCAATTAATTCAATTGAAACGAAGGGGAAAACAAGGAATTATCTTTTGGCGTCAATGTTTTTAGCGTTTGGAGTCCTGACAAGACCTTATATTGCTATTACTGGTCTTGCCCTTTTCATTTCTGCATTTCGTGATTTTGCCTGGCTGCAGCGTAATTGGGTTCGGTTTTTTTACACTTCATGTCTTATACCGGGTCTGTTGATCGGATCATGGACGATCCGCAATTATGTTATATCGAAGGAATTTGTTCCTTTTGAAAAAGCATTTCATCCCCAATCAACTGATAGGATGAAACCAGAATTCCGGGGATTGTTTTCTTTTGTAAAATGTTGGGGGGAGGATGGATACAATCTTACAGCTTACCATGAGCCATTATATTGGGCAGCTGTGGAAGGAGATACAAATTCCACTTATATAAAAAGCATTTTGAATAGCTGGCCGCCGAAAATTATAAACGAATATAAATATGATACGTTATTCGATATTTTAAAAGAACACCAGCTTCTTATCTATAGCTACAGATCATATATCAAAACAAAGACATCAATGCCGGATCAGTATTTAAGCACCCAACTGGAAGTTGAAAGAAGATATAACGGTCTTATTAAGGATTATAAAAGCAAACATTTTTTTAGTTATTGGATAATCACTCCTGCGATATATTTAAAAAGAATGGTTGCACACTCACACACAGCCAATCTTTATTTTTTCCAGGGTGAAAACCGGGAAAAAAAGTATATTAACTTATACCGCTATTTGTTGTTACTGATTCATGTATTGATATATGCAACTCTTTTTTTTAATTTATTTTTTATGCGGGGCTGGCTGAACCGGTTAGCTTTTGTCTTTATACCATTATTATTTGTAATCTTTTTTACTTTTTTTCACCGTGAAATTGAGCAACGGTATATGCTTCCGATATTACCCATCCTGATGGCGGGTAGTGCCCATGCTATAGAAAAAGTTTTTCAGTTTACTTCTAACATCAGCAAACTAAAACTTGCCGCTACCAATAAATGAATAAAGTGAAAAATTTGGCGCCATGTCTTGTACAGTTTAAGACCATAGGTTCAAGTGACCTGGGGTATATTACTGCTGTACAGCATCCCGACGATCTCCCATTCACGGTGAAAAGAGTGTACTGGACCTATTTCACCCCCCATAATGTTGAAAGAGGAAATCATGCCCACTATAACCTGCACCAGATCATTGTTGCGGTGAGTGGTATAATCAAATTTACTGTAGAAGGATATAAAGGAGATATGAATGAGTTTATATTGGACAATCCTCACACAGGGCTTTATCTTCCGCCGATGCATTGGCGAACGATTCATTTTTCACACAATGCAGTGCTTCTGTGCCTGGCATCAGAGGAATATAGCGTGGATGATTATATAAGAGATCACGAAGAATTTAAAAGATTATCAAAATCATTCAATGAGTAATTATTTTAAGCATTCTTCTGCTATAGTTGAAACAGAGGAGATCGGAAATGATACAAGGGTTTGGGCCTTTGTTCATATCCTTAAGGGAGCTAAGATCGGAAGTAACTGTAACATTTGTGATCATTGCTTTATTGAGAATGATGTTGTGATAGGAGATAATGTTACAGTTAAATCGGGTATTTATATTTGGGATGGGGCCATCATCGAGGATAATGTTTTTTTAGGTCCCAACGTGGTACTAACAAATGATCTTAGGCCAAGATCCAAAGCACATCATGCAAAATTTCAGAAAATAATAATAAAGAAAAATGCTTCGATAGGAGCAAACAGTACAATTCTGTGCGGTACCACTATTGGTGAGTATGCGATGGCAGGAATCGGATCAGTGATCACAAGAAATGTTCCTGCTTATGCATTGATCTATGGGAACCCGGCAAAGCAACATGGCTGGGTTGATGAAAAAGGCGATAAACTATCCTTTGTTGAAAAGGGTGTTTGGAAATCAACAGATGAAATTTTTTATAAAGAAACAGCAACAGGCCTCGTTCGGATATGAATATTCCTTTTTTATCTTTTAGTTCCACAAATGCAAAGATCAGGGACGAATCATTAAAGGCCTTTGAGCAGGTTTTTGATAAAAGCTGGTACGTTCTCGGCGATGCGGTTTCCGGATTTGAAAAAGAATACGCATCATTTAATAATGTAGATTTTTGTATTGGGATAAGTAATGGACTTGATGCGCTGCACCTGGCACTAAAGTCTGTTGGCATCGGACCCGGTGATGAAGTAATAACTCCTTCTAATTCATTTATTGCTTCTGCCTTAGCTATTTCTTATACAGGAGCTGTTCCCATATTTTGCGAACCCAATATTCAAACCTAT
>DASUTO010000194.1:0-27019 GCA_036374555.1 Chitinophagaceae bacterium | reverse complement strand
GTTATTTTTCTCGAATTTTCAAAAGCTGTCCTGTTGCGGATTAACAAACCATTTTGTGCTGATACCGCTGTTGAGATGGCAACTACTAAAGGTATGGCCAACCCAAGTGCATGCGGACAGGAAATCACCATTACTGTCACCATTCGTTCGATTGCATAGTTAGTTCCTTGCCCTAATGTCAACCATACAATGAGGGTAACAAGACCCACACACAATGCAATATAGGTGAGCCATTTTGCAGCACGATCAGCTAAATGCTGTGTTCTCGATTTTGTTTTTTGTGCTTCCTGCACCAGTGTAATTACTTTATTCAGGTAGCTGTCTTTACCCGTATGCAAAACTTTTACTCTGATTGAGCCGCTACCATTAATTGCACCACCAATCACTTTATCATTCTTTACTTTTTTTACTGGTTTGCTTTCACCCGTCAGCATGCTTTCATTCAAATAACTTTCTCCCTCGATGACTATTCCATCTGCTGGAGCTTTTTCTCCGGGCTTTATAAGAATGATATCATCCTTTTGCAACTCTTCGAGCTTTACATCCATCACATGATCACCATGTAACTTGTGTGCTTCAGCAGGCATCATGCTGACTAATAATTGCAATGCTTTTGACGCACCCAATACAGATTTCATTTCAAGCCAGTGACCTAATAACATAACAACGATCAGTGTGGCCAGTTCCCAAAAAAAATCCATGCCAGGGAAACCTAAGATGACTGCAACGCTGAATACATAGGCAACGGAAATTGCCAATGCGATCAGCGTCATCATACCGGGAGACTTTGCGTTTATTTCATCAATGAATCCTTTCAAA
Organism: Chitinophagaceae bacterium; assembly: GCA_036374555.1. GTDB lineage: Bacteria > Bacteroidota > Bacteroidia > Chitinophagales > Chitinophagaceae > VBAS01. The sequence goes on along the minus strand of DASUTO010000194.1, from coordinate 26,200 downwards.
AACGGCCACCCACCATAAAAGAAAATAAAACTTGATAAGATCAACAGCACATATTTATCACCAGGAAATTTTATTTCAAACCCTAACCAATGCTGAATCATTTCCGATAACAAGAGCACCGGCCCCGTAAGAATGAGTGAGATCCAAAAACGTTTCTTGAAATCATGGATCATCATTGCGTGATGGTCGTGACCTTCATGACCCATTGGAGGATTAGCTCCATGGTGGTGAGTTGAAGTAGTAAGGTTCCTTTCAACTTCCTTTGCTAATACTAAGTTCATTCCGCAAATAGGGCAAGTGCCCGGCTTGTCCTGCGTTATATGCGGGTGCATGGGGCAGGTATATTGCTGATGATTTTTCATGTTAGTTTTGTCATTTAATAACTGAATGTTACACCTGCACCAAAACCCATATCACTATCATAGTGTGTTCTTATAGAAAAATAACGTCCAAGAATGTAGTTTAGTCCTATCATGTACTCAGTATCTGTATTCACCATAAAAGCGGCTCTTAGTTTTTTTGCAACGGGTATATCTTCTCTCATTAATTGCAACCGTACAATTCCATCAGTAAAAACTTCTGCCTGAAAACGAACCAGCATAGGCAAAGTATAATTGAAGCCAGCACTGAATAATGCCCTGTTGTCTTTTGTACTGCTTTGTCCAAATAAGTTTTTCTCCACTTCATTATGTTCCGACTTTCTGTACCGCCAGTCAAACCCAATAAACGGCATAAACCATTGCATCTTTCCCAAATACCTGCCAATATGAGTTTCTGTTTCGTAGCCGTGCATGTCATTATAACCTAAACGCCATTCAGCGCCAATGCTCCATCTTGTATTTTGAAGCATCATTTCACCATCATTACCATTAGTGGCAAAATCATTCTGAAACATAAAGTGCATTTCCCGGTCATCAGCAAACAGCTTTCGCTGTGCCAATTTTGGATTTGGAATTAATGGATTGGGTGGCTGGTTTTGATAGCTGAATACCCGGCCCATGCCACTCATCATGTGATACAAAATATGACAATGAAAAAACCAATCACCATCTACGTTGGCATTGAATTCAAGAGTGTCTGTTTCCATTGGCATAATGTCAATGATGTTTTTAAGAGGTGCATTTTCTCCTTGCCCATTAATAACTCTGAAGTCGTGACCATGCAAGTGCATGGGATGTCGCATCATGGAACCATTGAAAATAATCAGCCGCAGGTTTTCTCCTTTCTTCACTAATATCTTATCCGCTTCACTCACCACTTTGTTATCCAGGCTCCATACATAGCGGTTCATATTACCCGTTAATTCAAATTCTAATGTTCTTGTAGTGGTATTTGGTAATGTTGTGTTGGATGGAGATCTAAGCATGGCATAATTCAATGTAACAATATCTGAAAGTGCATTGCTGTTATATTGGTTATGATTGGCATGTGGATCATTTGTCATTGACATGGTGTCCCTTTTTTCATCGCCTTTCTTTTTTTCTTCACCGGTAATTTCAGGGTACATCACCACGTTCATATCCATCTGGTTCAGGCTCATATTCATCCCCATGTCGTCCAAATCACCATTCATTTTCATCATGCCATTCATCATCTTCATGCCTTCAAAATATTTCAGCCTTGGCATTGGTGAAATGAGTTGCTTAATGCCATTACCCACATAAACTGATGCTGAATTGGTTCTGTCTTCTGTTGTTGCTAATAATTCATAAGCTGTATTATCAGCCGGAATAGTAACAACAATATCATAGGTTTCTGAAACAGCAATGATAAGGCGGTCAACTTCCACCGGATCTACATCGTTACCATCAGTGGCAACCACCGTTATTTTTCCACCAGCGTACCTGAGCCAGAAATAAGATGATGCTCCTCCATTTGCAATCCGCAGCCTTACTTTATCACCTCCTTTCAATGGTTTGCCGTTTACTTCAGTTATAGTTGATTCTGATTGGCCATTCATAAGTATCCTGTCATAATATACATCACTTACATCCATTGCCAGCATTCGTTTCCATTCGTTTTGCAGTTTGGTCTTAAAGTGTCCGGCTTTGGTCGCTTCGGCATAACTCTGTACTGCATTCTTTTTTAACGCAAACCAATCTGTAGCATTATGAAGCATCCGGTGTACATTCTCTGGATTATAGTCAGTCCACTCACTCAGTACAATTGGAACAGTAGGTAAATCATCAATACCGGGCCTTTGTGTTAGGTCATCATTTCTTTTCAGCATTACAAAGTTTCCGTACATGCCTATCTGCTCCTGCAAACCCGAATGACTGTGATACCAATGTGTGCCATGTTGAATAATCGGGAATCGGTAGATATGCGTTGCGCCAGGCTTGATCGGCATTTGTGTAAGATTAGGAACGCCATCTTCTTTATTGGGTAAGAATAACCCATGCCAATGCAATGAAGTTTCTTCTTTTAATAAATTGTATACATAAATTTCTGCTGTATCCCCTTTGGTAAATGTAAGAGTGGGCATTGGTATCTGACCATTAACTGCAATTGCTCTCCGGGGTTTGCCAGTAAAGTTTACGATAGTATCTTTTATGTATAAATCGTACCGCACCAGTTTGGGTGGCGCTGGTCCAACTTTAGAAATGACATTAACTTTTTTGACCGGCTCAGGTTCTTTGCTAACAGAAGGCTCTTTATCTTTTTTTATTTCTGTGGTATCTTTTGCAGGAACTGCTACAGGTTTTGTTACTTCTGTATCTTTTTTTGTTTTAGTTGCTGGTGGCCTTTTCGCTACGGGCTTCTTAACTGCTTTCGGTTTCTCCTTTATTAAAGCCATTCCGCATTTAGGGCAATTGCCCGGTTTGGTAGCGTGTATTTCCGGATGCATTACACAAGTATAAGTAACGGTCTGGCTGAATCCTGCCGAAGAATAAACTAGGGTAAGCACCAATAAAATTAATTTCTTCATTGTTCGCTTGTTAAAATTTACAGAACAGTGTTTAGTTCTTCTTTACTGGTACGGTAAGCTTCATGCCACACTTTGAGCATTTCCCATCTTTCTTACCAATAACTTCCGGGTGCATAGAGCAGGCATATAACTGCTCTGCTTCTTTTGTTTCTGCCGGTTTGCTCACTGTTGCTGTATCTGCTGGTTTATTCTCAACCGGTGTTTGCTCTTCTGTCTTTTTTGAATTAGAACTACATGCGATAAATACAAATGCTAATACGATTGTTGCTAAAATTGTCTTTTTCATTCTAAAAGAATTTAAGTAAGATTTTGAAAATCTTACTTGCTTTCCCACTCTGTCACACGTTTCCTCAATACAGTTACTGCATTTATGGAGAATCCAATAAAGATTATCGTTAGTTGGTTGCTTCATGGTAAAAGATTTTACTGTTTAATTGTTTCAACTGTTTTACCGCAGGTAAGCATCTGATTACCGTAGTAAGGATTTTTAACGGCATTTTCTTTACTCAGCCAGTTTGCGCCTTTGCCGTCATTTGCCATTGGGCAATGCTGATAATACACTGTCTCAGCAGGCTTTGCTGCTTTGATCAGTTCGTACATATTTTTAGAGAGCGACATAAAATGTCCCCTTTGGTGCTCTATGTCTTTATTCTCTTTTATGTGCTGTGCATCAGTTTTTAAAGCCTTTTCCACTTTCATCCAAACCGTATGCTCTTCCGTTTTCAGTTTTCCCATTTCTACTGCTTCTAATGCAGTAAGTAATGTTGCCCCGCTTGCCGATGCTGCGTTTCCATCTGTTTTCACTAAGGCATCTTTTAAAGCAAAGTAGTTGTCAAAAACGGCTTTTAGCTGGTTTACTTCCTGCATGTTGCTATTTCCCTGGCTGTGTTTGTTATGGTCTTGCATAGTTTCTCCAGTTTCTTTTTTATTAATGGCAACGGCTGTTTTACTTTCTCTTTCATACTTGCAGCAGCCATGTAATTTATTGTAGGCTTCATCAGGAGCAAGAAAACTTGCATTATCATACCCTGAAAGAGCTATGCTTTTCAATACTGCATCTGCAGTTGTTTTCTTACTATCATAAGTTATAGAGGCCATTTTAGTGTCCACATTCCAGTCAGTTTTATAGAGTTTTGATTTGGTTCCTGCTTTTTCTATAGTTGTTTCGCACATTTCACAGTTACCAAATACTTTTACGGTGGTAGTTTTTTCATTTTTGATTTGTGAAAAAGAGGCAGTTACCGTACTTAACACAGCCACTGCTGTTATAACAAATGATTTCATTTTTTTAATTTTTCTGGTTAATAAAAATTGAGGTGCGACAAAACACTCATAGCCGGTACACAATAAAAGTGCCGGCAAATTCATTTCCGATAAAAAATCATATCAGGAAAACACGATTGAGAATATGCAATCGACTTCGGTTTATACCAGGTGGTGCATGAGAGGTGGGATAAGTTTCTGTAATAGTAGCTGAATAGGAATGAATATCAAAATCAACTATTGAGGAAACTAAATAAGGTGTAGGGAAAAAGGTAATCAGTTGCGATAAATTACTTTTCGGATGGTCAACTTTTAATTTAAAGTGTTTGTGTTCATCTTTACAACAGCCACCTTTATCCTTTTCTTCCATTCCGCATTTACCGCATGCTTCGTTTTCGTCGTGTAATAAACTCCACCCAACTAATTCATTCATGCAGTAGTGCATGTGCACAGTAGCACCCATAGTTGCAGAACCATAGATGAGCATTAAAAATATGACTACTGCCTTTTTCACTTTGTCAAAGTTAGACTGATTTATGGAAAAATAATTTATACAATTATGGGTAAGAATTACACAAATATAAATTTCTCATCTTCTCATTTGCAGCAATCCTTTTTTCTCACAAAGATTGTTTTGAAAACTTTCCAAAAGGATCGGGCTATTTATACTGCAAAGTTCATCACAGCAAAGTTAATAGCATTATAGCACTCATTCCAATCATTAATGCATCTTCAATTACTGTAATAGTGGTCATGGGTAAATTAAACACATCTCCCAGGCAAGCACATTTGATCTTTCTTTTATTCAAAACACTTTGCAAAACTCCAACTATACTAACACTCATAACGATAAACGTTACTGCATTTGTATATAGAGGATGAAACCCTGTTAAAAATGCAATTCCCAAAGCCAGCTCGGTAAAAGCGTATACATAACCCCATCCTTTCCATTGCTTCGCCACAATATCATACAGACTGTAACTCTCAGCAAAACCTTTCAGGTTAAGTAGTTTGAAAAAAGAAAATACCAAAAAGAATCCTGCCATGAAGTGGCCCATCCATCTATGCCATACAAATGTTCCGTTTACCACTTCAATTAAGACTGTCACACCGGCTGTATAACCAAAGATCAGTAGTATCGGTTTGTAAGTCGCGATCCACGATTTTGTTTCCTCCTCCTGGGAATTAGCTATTGTATCATGATAATTATTATTTGAATCACTGATCTGATATTTCGGATAATCTTTTAACGCTTCTGCTAATTCCGGCGTTGATATGTGCTTATCCATTTCAATCGCTACCTGGCCTTTGCCAAGGTCAATCATAACATTTTTTACACCTTTGACTTTTGATAAAAGGCTCTGAACTTTTGCCTGGCAACCGCCACATGTCATTCCGCTAACGTTGTATGTGTGTGTCATGATCGTCGGGTTTTCTGCTTCAAATTTCGCATCAGGTGAAAGTGATACTATTACATAATCTTGTATAAGAGTTATATTATTTTAAGGTCAAACTTATAAGTTGGAAAAATCAATGATGATGCATATGATGCTGATGATGGATATGTGTGGAAGGCTCTTTTGATGGATCGATCACCTCAAAATGTCCCATCATTCCTGCTTCATGGTGCTCCAGTATGTGACAATGGTACATCCACATACCCGGCCTGTTATCGGGCATCCAGGCAATTTTGATCTTGCTTTTGGGTTTTAGATTATAAGTATCCTTCCAGGCTTTGTAAGCAGGAGCTTTTCCATTTTCTTCGATCACCTGGAAGAAATATCCATGTAAATGAAACGGATGATCCATTAAGCTGGTGTTGGAGATCTCCCAAACCTGCAATTCGCCCACATAAACAGGCTTGTCATTATTATGCATTTCGCCGTTTACAAGAAAATCGATCCCGTGTTTCCAACTTGCCCCCACCGAGAATTTTATTTTTCTGCTGGGAGTAGCATTTTGTGCTGCTAATGTTTCAATTGTTCTAAGGTTGTATGGAAGATCCGCTATTGAAGCTTTGGATACACCGGCTTTTACAGTTGCCATTTGCACATCATTAGACTTTACAAACGTCATTCGGTTATACTTCAATGAATCAATTGAAAAAGTCTCATTCTCATTGAAGGGTCCGACAGCTATATCTATTCTTTCGCCGGGTATCAGTAATACTTCAGTTGCCTTTACCGGGCTTTCAATCAAACCGCCGTCAGTTGCAAGGACCTGGAATGTTTTTCCGCTCAGGGATAACCGTATATACCTTGCACTAGAGGCATTGATGAATCTCCACCTTTCTGTTTGCCCGGCATTCATATCGATGGTTGGGTTTTCCTTTCCATTTATCAAAAGAACATCTCCTTGCCTGCCGTCATGCCGTTCGACCCAGCGTTGAATAAAGTTTCCTTTCTTAAACCCGTTATTCCTGTTCAATTTGATATCATCGATCACAAATATTCTCTCAGCATCAAAAAGAGGATCAAAATCATCCTCCACTATCAGCGATCCATACATCCCCTTCTCCATCTGTTCTGTTTCATTGAAATGTGAATGATACCAAAATGTTCCTGCATCAGGCGCGGTAAAACGATATTCAAACTCTTCCCCGGGTTCAATGGGCCGCTGCACACTGTCAGTGCCATCCATCGAAGCCGGCACCTTGATGCCATGCCAGTGAATGATTGTCGATTCAGAAAGATCATTCTTCACCTTAATGATCAATTCATCGCCTTTTTTGGCTCTCAAAACCGGCCCGGGAAAGCTTTTGTTGAAGCCCCAGGCCCTGATCGTTCTTTGATCAGAAGTCTTCCAATCAAATTCGCTTGCAGTTAATTGATAGTAACGTGTCATCGTCGTTGGTTTTTGTTTTATAATGTCGTATTAACAACCCAAAACTACTTGCGGCCAGTGCCCGACCCGTTACATTATTTATTAGAAGAGTTACATAATTATTGTATAGGCATCCAATACCTTTCACAGGTCATGAAATCATTTGGATTTGAGTTCATTTAAATACTATCAAGCGATCTGCGATTCTTTGTTTCCAATTGCCTGAATTGACTTGGGGTAAAACCGGTTAATTTCTTAAACTGGTTTGAAAGATGTGCAACACTGCTATAGCCTAATTTGAAAGCTATTTCACCCAGTGATTGCTCACCATAAACAAGCAGCTCTTTTACCTTTTCTATTTTCTGCAAAATGAAATATTGCTCAATTGTCGTGTTTTCAACTGAAGAAAAAAGATTACTGAGATAATTATAATCCCTGAGCAGCTTTTTTGAAAGAAGCGTTGAGAGATTTACAGCCAACTCATCCAGTTCACCGTAATGTACCAGGTTGACGATCTCGTTTTTAATTTGTTCGATCAATTTCATTTTCTGGTCATCGAGCAACTCAAAACCTTCATTGACTAAACTTTTTCGAATTGTGTTCAACTGATCGGGATCTAACTGATTGCTGGTTTCAACAGCGCCAAGCTTTACGTTCTTTATTTCAGCGCCGGCTTGCTGAAAAATGCCCGTTACTGTTCTAATGCAACGGGCACAAACCATATTTTTAACACTGTAATCCGCCATTAGAAGATTTAACATCCCTAAATTACAGAAAGGCTATTTTATTTTAAACCTGAACCCGGAATAAATTAAACGCCCGGTTACCGGTCCCCAAACCAACGCAGCATCAAAATAATTACTGAATGGCTGATCAGCAGCTATGACCGCATCTTTCTGAAAATAATTAGAGAGGTTTTCACCACCCAGGTATATTTCAAACGGATGTTTTTTACCAAGCGTTTTGCTAACCTGTGCATTCATCAGCACATACGATGGCGAACTGGTGTTACGCTGATATTGTACAGGATTACCGGAAGTACTGGGTATCCTTTTTGAACCATTGTAGTTAAAAGTATAATCAAACTTCCAGCCACCGATTTCATAAGCCAGGTTGGTAAATGCCCTGTGTTTTGCAGTGAAAGGCTTTGGTAAGAGTAGATTGCTGTAAGTTGTTTTCACATCGAAATAGCGATAAGCTAACCTGATCTCCAATTTACGAACAGGTTCAAGGTTCATTTCTGCCTGGAAGCTATTTGAAAAAGATTTTCCCGCAAGATTATAAAACTTAACCTGTCTTGGATCCTCAAGATCAACTATTACCTGGTCATCAAATTCATTTCGGAAATAATCAACGCTGAATAATCCGTCACGATTAAACAATTTAAACTTCTGATCGACGCTGATCCCTTTATTCCACGCAATTTCAGGATCAAGTCCATAAGCCTTGCCCGTTGCAGTGGACAAAATCTCTATTTGTCTTGAGCTCACAAATACACTCATGTTTTCAGCAAAAATATTTGCTGTCCTCTGACCGCGACCAGCACTAACACGTATAGTTGTACCTTTTACCGGTTCATATCGCACATGAACACGAGGTGTTGCAAACCAGCCAAACAAACTGTTATGATCTGCACGCATACCTGCAACGATATTGAATTTTTCTACCGGTGCAAACGTGTATTCGAAAAATGCTCCGGGAACAGTTTCTGTTCTTTTAAAATTCATCGTTTTAAAATCTTCCTTGTATTGGTCTGAGGTAAAACTTAAACCTGTTCTGAATTTATGTACCGTAGTGCGAATGATTGATTGATAGATCAGGTTTGCATAAAAGTTATTTTGTCTTGCATTATACGCGATAAGTCCGAAATAAGAATCCTGGTGATGATCAAATGCAGACAGTTGTAAACCGATGCTCTTATATTTTTTCTGCGGAAAAACATAGCCGATCTTTGCAAAACCCTCATATCTTATTGTATTAATTCCAAGTCCATAATGATTAGTTGTGAACTTATCATCATCCGGCTCATACGTTGTTTCTCCGCCGGTTTTGGAGTCACTTAAGAATTTAAATCCAAGCTGTGTTATAAAACCATTGCCATCATCATATTTCCAGCGATTTATTGCGCTGAAAAGATTTCCGATGGGTAGGTCGAGGAACCCATCGTTATTAAAATCATTTGTTTTGTTATAAAGCAGATCATCATGTAACAATAAGCCAGTACTCCACTTTCTCCCGATCTTTTGATTTAGATTCAAATTGAAGTCAGTCTTTCCCATACTATTTATATACATGTTTTCATAAAACCTTTCTGCTTTCTCAGGTTTCTTTAATTCAATATTGATCTGCCCGGCAATACTTTCAAAGCCATTTGCAACAGAACCTACACCTTTATTCAGTTGTATCGATTCAACCCATGGGCCTGCAATGAAGTTTAAACCCAGTGGAGTTGCAATGCCTCTTGGACCCGGCAGGTTTTCCACGGTTAGTTGGGTATAATTACCACTTAAACCCAACAACTGAATTTGTTTACTTCCTGTCACTGCATCATTATATGAAACATCAACTGAAGGGTTGGTTTCAAAACTTTCACTAAGGTTACAGCAAGCTGCCTTGAATAACTCTCTTTCTGTCATAACCTGCGTACGTATAGGGCTTAACGCAGCCAAGTAAGTAGAACGTTGTTTGGCATACAGCCTTACTTCGCTTAACTGCTTACCGGATGCGAGAATTATTTTTAATTCCTTCGTGTCAGTTATAGTAATTGTATCGGCTGTATATCCCGCATAACTTATGGCAAGACGACCCGGATTATCATCACGTTCGATTACGAATATGCCTGTGCTATCAGTCAGAGTTCCCTTATTTGTTCCAAGCCAAATGACCGAGGCGCCGGGCAAAGGTTTGAATGAGCCTTTTTTATCCTCTTCGAGCACCACTCCTCTTATTTTACCTGCTTGTCCCTCAATTACAGGATTCACCATTTGCCGGCTGCTTTCAGTTAATGCCTTTTTCCTATAATGACAACATTCAGGCAACTCATTATAGGTGACATCGGATGCCTTTTCTTTTTCTGTATCATGCCCGGCTTCTGCAATACGATGATGAATTTTGTCAAGATTGAATATTGAACCATTAACCAGGAGAGTTAATAATTTAGTATCAATATCCCAGTTTGCTCTTATTACACCGTTCACTTTTGCCGCTTTCTCTATCCTGTCTTTGCACATTTCACAACTCCCGAAGACTTTAAAAGTGATCGTACTATCCTTGTCGTTATCAACCTGTGCGGCTAAGCTAAATGATGTGATCAATATGACGATTGTAAAAATATATTTAAACGATTTCATAGTATTCCCATTTTTAAAAATGAACAAAGGGAAACCTGCACAGAGGTTTCCCATAATTTATTTACTCGTCATTCTTTTTTCCAGTCTCCTGTTTTTTCATTGTTAGGTCCATTCCACACTTTGAACATTTACCTGGTTTATCGCTGGTAACATCCGGATGCATGCTGCAGCAATATGTTTTCATGACATCAGCTTTCATCTGCTCTTTTTTTGAAAGCGATGATTTTTTCCCGCACTGTGGGCATTTTCCAGATTTATCACTTACAACATCAAGATGAACGGGACATGTATAAGTTTTTGTTACCTGCTTTTTCATCTCTTCTTTCGTGGACAGTGACAATTCCATTCCGCATTGAGGACATTTAGCGGGTTTATCATTTGTCACATTTGGATGCATGGCGCATGTGTACAAAACAGTATGCTGTGTTGTATCCTTTTTGCCTGCTTTTTCCTGTGCGGATCCGGTAATTGAACTGATAGTCAGAGCTGCTATCATCAGCGTCATAAACTTTTTCATATAAATAATTTTTGAATTGTAAAAATTTAATAGAAATGACTATAGCCGGGCAATGCATGATTGCCCGCCTCGACTAAACAAAAAGAATCTAAATGCGGAAAATGCGGTTGAGAAGATAGATCCCGACGCTATTATCTCGTGGAGGTGCGTGGCTTATGCGATATTCTTTAATTAAAGCAGAGAAATGATGCTCAGAGGGATAGATATGACCAACTGGTGTAGCAACTGCAGCGATCCGCATAAATTGGGCAGCAGGCTCAGTTACTTTTTGATCAACATTGTTTTTGACAAATTTGTTTTCATCCTTACAGCACCCACCATCTTTTTCCATTCCGCATTTACCACATTCGTCTCCTTCTTTATTCGATAAGCTCCAATTAATGAGCTGATCCATGCAGTAATGTAAATGAACAGTGGTGCCCACGGATGAAGCGAGATATAAAAGGGCCAATATGGATACCAGTATTTTTTTCATTCCGTGGTAAAATTAGCACGACTAATTCTTTATAAGAATGACGGAAATCATCCGGACAAATTATTTTCCTGACTTAACTCACTTCCTGGATTTTTTTTGCAACGCATTCAGAAAAATATACTCATAGCTAATCATCCAGCTATCCTTCATATTCCGATATATATCGCTTTTTAATTGAAAACGATAACCCAGGTTCAATTTGCTGGTGCTTTTGAAGATCAATTGTACTGACGGAGCCAGGTCGAGAAAATATTTTTCATACTCCCAATCAAGATTTCGTCCGCCCATTAACTCAGCATAAATATTCAGATTGGTTTGATTGTAGTCAGTATAACTCCTTGGCAAAACAAGATAACCAGCCGATAAAGAATAATTCAAACTCTCAAAGGCATACTGTTGGGGAACGGTTTTATCATTTCTTTTTTCGTCAAAAACCTCGATCAAGCTTGCCGTTCCTGATATGGCCAGTTTATTCCAAAGTTGGGTCGCTATCAAACCGGCCTGCACACCGCTATGGTCACCCATTAAATTTAATTCATTATGCTGGAGGTGATTCCTGCTGTAAGCTGCTGTTGCGAATGCTGCCATTCGAAAATGTTTATGCACATCATCATTTGAAAGAAAACGATACTTAGCATATACCCTTGCTGACTCGTAATAATAAAAACTTTCATACATGTTGGAAACAGTAAAGGCGGCATGCACCATCCATTTCTTACTTAATCCAAACATGACTTCAGGAGTATATCGCTGACCTATCCCACTTCCATGTGCGCCTTTACCAAGCATGGCGCCCATTTTAAGACTCATTGATTTTGCCGGCATATTAGACGCAGGCTCTGTGTATGGAAAAAGTTCCTGCGAATGAGTACCTGAGGCAAGAACCATTGATAGTAAGAGTAGAAATGTTTTCACTTTTTTATTTAAGCTCCAATAACTCTTTAATTTTCTTTTCCAGGTCATCTTTTTCGAGATTGATACCCACTACATCTCCATTTTTATTTATCAGGAATGAAGAAGGTAAAGCATCCACCTGCCATTTCATTGCTGCAAATGAATCCCAGCCGCCCTTATCAAAGCCCTGCATCCATGTGATCTTATCTTTTGCTACCGCTTTTTTCCAGGCATTCTTTTCATCATCAAGCGAAACACTTAATATTTCGAAACCTTTGTCCTTATACTTGTTGTAAAACTTTACCAGATACTTGTTTGCATACCGACAAGGAGCACACCAGCTTGCCCAGAAATCAAGCAGGAAAACTTTCCCTTTGAGGGAAGAAAGCTTTATTGAATCACCCTTCATTCCGACAACTGTAAAATCAAGCCGGTAATCTTCGATGTTTGGAATAGGGCCTTGCGCATTTACTGCTATTGCAGAAAAAGCGAAGACGAGACTGAGGATAAGAATACGAAGGTTCTTCATTTCATGATTATTAAAGGAAACTTCTCCCAGCTAAAAGCTGGGAGAAGTTTTTGATCAAATGATAACATGATAGACTCTTTCTTCTGAATGCATACCATCTTTGACACAACAATCGCCTGCTTTGCCTGTTTTGATGCACTCCATTTTAGTAGCAGCACTGTACTTTTTATAATCCTTTGCTGAAAGAAAATCCTTATCAACAATCCTAATAGTTTGTTCTCCATTCAACACTTTATCGCTGCTGCTTATAAAATGAAAGTTCTTACCATCAAGTTGCAGGTGTTTATCTTTTTGAACATTCACACCTGAAAAATTCCCTGTCACTTTAAGTGAAGCAACAGAAAAACCTGCATCTTCCACCGCTTTCTTCAACGCATCAAAATCAGCATTATTGTTTTCCTTGAACATGATCGTATATTCCTGGCTTTTGATATTCACTTTTACTTCCTGCACGAACGGGACATTCTCTAATGCCACCTTTACTGCCTTTGAACACATTGCGCAGGTGAGTCCGCTTGCCTGTAGTGTAGCCTTCGAAAACTGTGCCTGCAAGGCAACTGTAACGAAAGCCATTACTACCACTGCTATTATCTTTTTCATATTACACTGTTTGAAAAATTAATGTTTATGTTCTTCCTCATGTTTGCAGCAGTCTTTTCCGTCATGTCCTTCTTTGGTGCATTTGCCATCTTTGCAGCAATCCATTTTTGCTGTCCCTTCTTTTTTGCAGCAATCTTTACCATCATGACCTTCTTTTGTGCATTTACCGTCTTTACAACAATCCATTTTTTCACTGCTAGTTGTTGCGACTGCTGTTCTATCGTATTTGCAGCATGAATGGAGTTTATCGTATGCTTCTGTTGTAGATTTTACTCCTACATTATCATATCCTGCATCGGCAATGCTTTTTTGAATTTTGGCAAGATTGGATGAAGTGGAATTGTATTTAACAGTTATAACCTTTGTGTCTTTGTTCCATTCTGCATAAGTAGCACCCGCTGCTTTTGCAGCTTTCTCAATTTTGGTTTCACACATGCCGCAATTACCGGAGACCTGGAATGTTTCAGTTTTTGATTTTTGAGAAAAAGAGGTTGTTGCAATTGCACAACAAACAAGAAGTGTTGAAAATATTTTTAGCGTTTTCATGATCTTAATTTTAGAATTATAGCTCAATTAATTTTTTTTATTAAACCTACTATTCAACTTAAACGCTGAATAGCGATATGAACGTACAAGAGTGTCCGCCTTCGGCGGATAAACTATGCAACCAATGTTACATAGCAGCACTGATGCCGGGTTCATAAAAATTAATCTCAAATTCTGAAAACGCAATTCTGTAAGTAGGTGTCCTGCTTATTTAAAGGAGGCGAATGTGTATGTAGGAAAAGTTGATGAGTTGATCTAACCAGGGAAGTTTCATCCCACACCGGCAATGTTGCAACAACTGCATCCGGTGAAGAGAATTTAAAACTGATACCAGATGTCTGTTGATCGTCCTGTATCTTAAAGATCTTCACTTCATCTTTGCAGCACTCATTGCCTTCTGTTTTATGCATGCCGCAAACACCACAATAGTCAGATTTTTTGGTGCCAAGATTAGCCGAATCAAAGCTGTCCATGCAGTAGTGAAAACTCATAACTACTCCGCTACTGAAAGCGACATATAAAATCAGTAATATGGATGCAATGGATTTCTTCATTTTACCAGTAAAGCAAAGATAACACGGCTTTTTATGAAAACTCTATGACTTTGAAAAGAAATTTATAAATGGTAATATTTTGTGAATCAGTTAAGAAAAGTCCAGTAAACACTTAATCGGAAGTTCAAACCCGGGTAAGGGTGGTCAGGGGCGGCAAAATTATTATGCCGGAAACCGAACCCATTTTCAGTAGTTATCGTATTCAGGTTCTCCGCCCGTATGAAGGCCCGGAAATTACGAATACGAAAATGTATGTAGGCAGCGATATCCGGGCGGTTGCTGATGCGAACGCTATCCTGGTAAAAGAATTTCCCGATCGCTGGTGAATAACCATCTGCGTTGTAAGGTGAATGATATTTTATTTCAAAGCCAGTTGCGATATTCAGTTTCTTAAATCCTAAAGTTCCTTCATAGCCGAAGCGGTTGCGTGTAAAGAATAGTGGCAGATTCAAATCAACATTGCCTGCCTTTTGTTGAAAGTAAACATCGGTATGCCATAGCCAACGTTTCCCAATTCGAAATACTTTTCCGAGTGAGATCTGTAAAACATTAAACAGTGCATTTTCCTGTTGTATTTTGTAATATTCTTTGTAATAAGTGTAGTTGCTTGCAAGAAAATAATTGCCAGAGATTTCAAGAGCAGGTTTTGCCAAATAAAATGATGCATTGAGCAGGGTAATATTTTCTTTGTTGAGATCTTTTGGTGTATCAAAGTAAAAACTGCTGCGACTGTCAAAAGAAAACGAAGGGGTCCGATTCACATTTCTAAAACTAAGATCAATATAATCTCCTTTCCTGGAAACAATTCTCTTCAGGTTTGCAAAAGCATCATAATCGCCGAAATTTAATCCAGCTAAATAAAGTTTTCCCGCAAGTGCAACATCCCATTTCTTATTCCGTGTCAAATTCCTGTATTCCCCTTGCGCAATAAGATTGTAAAATGAGCCGGTAAACTTGTCGGTAGTTGCTTTCAGGTTCTGGACAACAATGCCGAGCTTAAGGAACTGTAATTGATTTTTTGTGTCGGGAAAGGTGTAGATCGAAAACTCATTATTCATTTCTTTCCACCTGTCTAAAAGTGTCAATGTACTATCAACTAATGTATAATTATATGCCGTGTCATAATACAATGAGGAAGGATAGTAATTTATGTCCGGATTAGGTGTATCCATAAACTTTAGCTTGTAAGAACTATACCTGAAAACATGTTCAAACCTGAGCCTGGGATAAAATAAGGGAATGATGGTTGAGTCGCCAACGATGGAATCCTTTTTACCAAGATCATACTGTTGCTTAACCATAACATGAAGATCGGAGTAGCGATTTCCAGTATACAATGTTGAGCTGAAAAAATTTGTTCCAAATTCTGCATCACCACCAATTTTGGTTGGAATATTGAACCGATCATTATAGATAGGATCATTAAAATAATCTTTATCGTGTCTTACACCACCATTTTCATCTGATTGCAGGGCGTTGGCAAGTAATACAAAGTAATTATTATATCGTTTATTTGTTGACTGATACCAGGAAGTAAACAGGTAATTATTGTCATTTGTCCGTTGATTTTTGAAAAAGCCAGGGGCGTTAATCAAACGATATTGAAGTAATACATTCAAGTTCGGCCTCACGTTTTGTGTATGTGTGAGCTCAATAACCTGTTCGGTTCTGCCACCGAGCAGGTATGCTAATTCAGTATATGGTCTTGTCGTGTTAAAAAATCGGATTGTCTCCAGGTCCCAATGATAGGCATCAAATGCATGCATGCCATGGTCCCAGCCGCTACGCATATTGGGATCGAAAAGAATTGAACGAGTTGCTGTCCCAACATTTCCTAAAAAAGCATGATGTGCAGGGATGGGGAAACGTTTGTTGAAATCAATGATCGAAGAATCAATCTTGTTACGTTGAAGAGAAAAAGGTAATTGATAATATATAGTAATTGAATCCTCGTATTTATCACGGTGCTGAAGGCTGTCTGAACCAGCTCCCGAAAATGCACCCGAAAATCTGCCTTGCACCGCCCCGGGCAAATTATTAATTCCTCTTCCCATTGGGTTTGGCCGTTGAGAAAAGATCACTCCTGAAAACAACAGTAATAAAATAAAGTATGTAGCTCTTAATGCCAGTGTTAAAAATTAAACGGTGAAATTACTGCCGCAAAAATAAAACAGGGAATATCAATAGTTAAAGTACTGCCACCAATTCCTTAAAAATAGCTGCCAATTTGGGCTCGGCCGCTTTTGCAAAATGCAAAACCTCTTCATGAGTGATCTTAGTATGATGTTCCCTGATACCCAGGTCCGTGATCACACTCATTGCAAAAACAGGAATACCCATGTGGTTGGCAACAATAGATTCCTGCACCGTGCTCATACCCACTGCATCCCCTCCCATTATATGAATCATTTTATACTCCGCCGGAGTTTCATAAGTCGGCCCCGTCACACAGAAATAGACTCCTTCCCTTACTTCAATTTGCAAATTGGCCGCTACCATTTTTGCTTTGTCTATTAATTCTTTCTTATAGGCTTCACTCATATCAGGAAAACGTGGACCAAGCTCATTGATATTTTTTCCGATCAAAGGATTACGCATATCAATGCCGATATGATCATTAATGATCATAATATCGCCGACATTAAATGATGGGTTGACACCACCTGCCGCATTCGAAAGCAATAATGTCTTGATCCCCAATAAACCCAATACACGAATTGGGAAAACAACTTCTTCAGCTGAGTAGCCCTCATAAAAATGAAAGCGACCGCCCATACAGACAATTTTTTTACCTGAAAGATTTCCAAAGATCAATTTGCCTTTATGACCTTCTACTGTTGAGACAGGAAAATTCGGTATATCACTGTAATCAATTTCTTTTTCGATCTCAATTTCTTCAGTAAAATTTCCAAGTCCACTACCCAACACAATGCCCACTTCGGGTTGATGTTTATATTTTTTCTTTAAATAATCAACTGCTTCGTTCAGTTGTTTCATTGCTTTTTTACCCATAGAAAAAGATAAGACGGCAAATATAGATTTTTTGGGGATGAAGTTTGATATAAGAAGCTACCGCTACCTACTTTAATAATTATACCGGTAAAAATCACACCATTCCTCATCACATATCAGATTCTTAAGAACAGGATCACTCAAAACATCCGTATAATCCATCCATTTTTTTCTCCGAAGGAGTCCTTTCGGACCAACTCTTATTTTCCGGTAAACTAAACGAATGCCCTGGCTATAATCAACCCACCTATAAATATGCCCGGTATATAAAGGCTGAATAGGGTTACCATCTAATTTATGCCAGCCATAAATTGCAACCCGATCAGGTTTCGGATCTCTTGAAATTTTGCCACTGATAACAACATCTTTTTGAATGCCTGCGATCAAGCCTTTTCTTCCTTTTCGTTGTCCTTCGATTATCAAATGATGCTGCCACATAGTCGGCGTACTATCGCGAAACGCATACATAGGAACCGGCTCCAGTTTTATTTTGGCGGTTTTATAAATATCATCTACCATTTTTCTTGTTGGTAAAAAACAATCAAAGCTGTCTGCAATTCTTTGGGCTGCTAATGGCGTAATGTTTATTCTTGCCCAATCATCATCTGTACCAATGCTGAGATAATCAGGAGATACAAAATATTCCGCATGGATCGACTTACCCGTTATGGAATCAGTTATTGAAACTTTTATTCTTTCAAACTTTTTAAGAAATGAAGGAAGATTGCCAGTCAGAATTTCTTTTACTACAAATGAATCTCTTTCTTTCCAATTCATGGCAAAGGCCTGGTGATAAAAATCATTGCCGGTGAGTGATGATGCCCGTTCCGGAGTTTCGATTTTTTTTGTTGTTTGGCAAGAAAAAATGAATAATGCAAAGACAATCATCCATCTCATAAATGAAAGATAATAAAAAGCTCAATAACGAACAGAAACCTGAATGGAGCGTCGCAAGTAAAGTCAAATAGTAGTAATGCAGCCGGGAACAAAAACATCAAACATCAACTATCAAACCTCAAACCAACATCTTATCTTCGCCAAAATTTTTCCAGCATGAACCTCCATGAATTCCAGGCCAAAGAACTTTTAAAAAAATATAATGTCCCCGTACAGGAAGGCATTGCATGTGGCACCGTGCATGAAGCTGAAGAAGCATATCGCCAAATCAAGACGCAGTACGGAAGTCCATTTGCAGTTGTAAAAGCGCAGATACATGCAGGTGGACGTGGGAAGGGAAAAATAAAAGAGAATGGAACAAATGGTGTAAAAGTTGGAAAGGGACTTGATGAAGTGGTAGACTATGCGCAAAAAATCTTAGGAGGCACCTTAGTGACATTACAAACTGGACCTGCCGGAAAAGTGGTTCATAAAATTCTGGTGGCACAGGACATGTATTATGATGGTCCCACTGAAAGAAAAGAATTCTACCTGTCTGTATTGCTTGATCGCAGCAAAGGACAGAATGTATTTATGTATAGCACTGAAGGCGGAATGAATATTGAAGAGGTGGCGCATAATACTCCTGAAAAAATTTTTAAAGAGTGGGTTCATCCGGCTGGTGGTTTGCAACCATACCAGGCAAGAAAGATCGCTTTTAATTTGGGGTTAAGTGGAGAAGCTTTTAAGAATTGCGTAAAGTTTGTGACCAATTTATATAATGCATACGTAGGATTGGATTGTTCAATGCTGGAAATAAATCCATTATTCAAAGCAGCGGATGATAAGATCATTGCGGTTGATTGTAAAATGAATTTGGATGAAAATGCATTGATGCGTCATCCGGATCTTTCAGCCTTGCGTGATGTAAGCGAGGAGGACCCGACAGAAGTGGAAGCCGGTAAATACAATTTGAATTTTGTAAAGCTTGATGGTAATGTTGGCTGCATGGTAAATGGCGCCGGGCTTGCAATGGCAACCATGGATATGATCAAACTTAGCGGTGGTGAGCCTGCAAACTTTTTAGATGTTGGTGGTACAGCCAATGCACAAACTGTTGAAGCAGGTTTTAAGATCATTTTAAAAGATCCCGCAGTAAAAGCAATTTTAATAAACATATTTGGAGGAATCGTTCGTTGCGATCGTGTGGCACAGGGTGTGATCGATGCTTATAAGAACATGGGAAATATCAAAGTGCCGATCATTGTTCGCTTACAGGGTACCAATGCCGAAGAAGCCAAGAAACTAATTGATGAAAGTGGATTGAAAGTGCAGTCAGCCATTTTGTTGAGTGAAGCTGCTGACCTGGTGAAGAAAGCGGTGGCATAAGATGATACCTGAGAAATAATAACTGATAGATGATCCTGCCTGGTTCGCAGGATCTTTTTTTTGCACATTTGAATTACTCCATATCAGGCAAAAGAAGAACGGCCAATGGAAAGTAACCCGTGTTGCCTGTTATGATCATAAATAATTTATTACAATATTTATCTTTGTTGTATGGCTGAAGACTTATTGATTGCAAAAGGAACAAAAGAAGAACAATACGAATCGCTGGTTCCGCAGATCAAAGCATTGTTGGAAGGCGAACCTGATCTTATTGCAAATCTTGCGAATATTGCCGGTGCATTGAAAGAACAATTCAATTGGTTATGGATCGGATTTTATTTAGTGAAACCTTCCTACGCTAAAGCTTCGGAAGGTAAAGATGATGAGTTAGTATTAGGTCCTTTCCAGGGACCTGTTGCATGTACAAGAATAAAAAAAGGCAGAGGTGTTTGCGGTGCAAGCTGGGCCAAAGCGGAAACATTGATCGTACCTGATGTAGAAAAATTTCCGGGACATATTGCATGCAGCAGTTTATCAAGATCAGAGATAGTTGTGCCAATTATCCGTAATAATAAAGTGCTTGGAGTACTCGATGCTGATAGCATTGACTTAGATCATTACGATATTATTGATCAAAAATATCTCGAACATATTGTTGATTTGATCAATCTCTAATGCTACTATCTACATACAAACCTTTAACCCATTACTAACATCCCTGTAAAAATTATGTCATTTAGCTGACATTATTTCCTTAATTTCGCACGTTCCCAGATTCACCTTTAGGCCTGATTAAAGCGAACCGACTTAATGAAGCAACTAAGCGAATTACTCGATCCAGTGTATGAACAACCGGCATCGTATACCCGTTACGAAAAATTCTGGTTCAAATTCATAAACGATAAAAGAGATCTTCCTTTTGTCCATTTACTTACGTGGATCCATATTTCTGTGATCCCACTTGGACTATTGTTGTTTTTACCCGTCTTACCAAATGCATGGTGGTGGGCCGTTTACGCCGTATGGTTTTTTATCGGCCACATCAAGCTTCGCGGACCTTTTGGGCTGATGCTTCATAACATTACACATCGTCGTCTTTTTAAAAAGAAATATGATTGGCTGAATAAGTATGTTATCTGGTTTGTATGTCCATTCTTTGGTCACACACCCGAAACATATTTTGTGCATCATGTGGGCATGCATCATGAAGAAAATAATATGGACGATGATACCAGTACCACTTTGCCTTATCAAAGAGATTCTGTTACTGATTTCTTCAAATATTACCTGAATTTCATTTTTCTTGGTTTTAAAGAGACATTCATGTATCTCGTTAACAAGAAAAAGAAAAAATATTATATGCGCCTTACTTATGGCGAAGGAGCTTTTTTTGCCCTTTGTGTTGTAATGTGTTTTATTAACCTGCAGGCTGCCTTGTGGGTATTGATCATCCCTTTCCTTCTTTCAAGATTGGTGATGATGCTTGGCAACTGGACCCAACATGCTTTTGTTGATCCGAATGATCCTGACAATATGTACCGTAACTGTTATACCTGCATCAATACTTCTTATAATAGAAAATGCTGGAATGATGGCTATCATTTAATGCATCATTTGAGACCAGGAGCCCACTATACAGAAATGCCTAACTTGTTTGTTAAGGAAAAAGACAAGCTTGCAAAAGAAAAATCACTGGTATTTGAAGGCATTCATTATCTGCACTTGTTTTATTTCCTGATGACAAAGCGTTATGATAAGATCGCTGATAACCTTGTCAACATCAATAACACCTTTTCATCAAGGGAGGAAGCCATCAATATTTTAAAACAGCGTACTGCAAAGTTCCACAACCGCAGGGCTGCCTGATATTTTTTATTTTCGCTGCATGGTTAATATCAGAGATCTTCGGAAAGAAGATAATCCTGCACTTGCAAAAGTGGTAAGAGATACGTTGGCCGAATTCGGCGCTAATCATCCGAATACTGTATACTACGATCCTACAACAGATACTTTATTTGAGGTATTTCAAACTCCAAGATCGAAATATTTCCTGGCTGAATTAGATAATAAAATTGTTGGCGGTGGTGGAATTTATCCTACTGATGGCTTACCCGAAGACACCTGTGAGCTTGTAAAAATGTATTTATTACCAGAAGCCCGTGGTCATGGATTAGGAAGAACATTAATCGAAAAATGTATAGAGGCGGCAGCCGAAAATGGTTTTAGAAAGATCTACCTTGAAACCATGCCTGAACTGAAACAGGCTTTAAGTGTATATGAAAAGTTCGGGTTTGAATATTTAAAAGGGCCCATGGGAAATAGCGGGCACACAGGTTGCAGTTTGTGGATGCTCAAACAACTTTAATTCTTAGTTTCTCCTTTTTATTATGGAAATCTCTTTGCAGAGCATCTTTCCTGCATGAGTAAATATTTTCTTACAGCCACGGTTTTAATCAGTGGATTCTCTTGTACTGATACATTAGAAAAACAAGAAAGTATAATTGGACCTTCACCATCTATAAACTTTACTTGCAACTATTCTGAATACAAAGTAAATAGCAAAAAATTTTTTATTCAATACAAGAAACAGCCCACCTCTTCTAACAAACAACTTATCCTGAATTATCTCCGCGATTCATTATTTACCTGCTGGTTGGGTACCTCCTGGGATTTTTATGGAACAACGCAGGAACCGGGAAAAGGAAAAATTGCATGTGGTTATTTTGTTACAACACTTCTCAGGGACATGGGGGCTTCTGTTAATCGCATTAAACATGCCCAATGTGCCAGTGAAGAAATGATAAAAACAGTTTGTATAAAGAATACCGTTCAACGCTACAGCAATGAAAACATCTCTTCATTTATCGAAAAAATAAAATTGAGCGGCACCGGGCTCTATATTGTGGGACTTGATTTTCACACGGGATTTATTCTAAATGATGGAGAAGAAGTGTATTTCATTCATGCAAACTATGCCGGCAGAAAGGAGGTGACGAAAGAAATCGCAATTCAATCAACAGTGCTAAGTTCTTCTAATTATAAAGTGACCGGTAAAGTGATCTAACCAATAACTTGCTCTACTTCATAAACTGGACTGAATAAATAAACTTTCCCGGTCCTTACTTCTTCGCATTTGAATCGCTTTCTCTGCTTCTCCCCTTTCTTAAATATCTTTCCATCATCAATTTTGAAAAAACCATTTAAAGGAATTTCTTCCACCAATTTATACCCGTTTTTATTTGTATCATATTTTCGTAGAACTCGTATAAGATCATCTTCCGCACAACTGCTTGCTGCCGGGTTTTTCAGGGAGGATAACAATTCTTTTTCAATATCCGTGGGAAAAATCTTATTCTCAACAAACTGCTTCAGCAACGAACCATAAATAATCTTCCACTCATTACCATGCGCCATTACACGATTGCCGTGTTTTTCAAATGTCAATAAATGAGCTATTTCATGTAAAAGGGTGATCAGGAACGAATATTTATTCAAACTTCCATTAATGCTGATACGATGATTATTGAAATGTGTCCGATGCCTGTAATCGCCTAAAATACTTTTTCGGTGCCGTGTAACTGTTAGGTGAATTTTGTAAACCCGCAGGTATTCTTCTACTGCGCGGTACGTCCCTGAAGGTAAGAATGAATTCAGATGTGTTAACGGCGCTTCCTGCTTAGGCATTGGTTTTTTGTTTATTCACTTTCATCAGCCCTGACACCTCGAAAAACGTATAAACTATATATAATCCCATACAGAAAAAAAGCCCCGGCTTGTTTATCTCTTTTTTATTCATCATAATATAAACAAAGGCCACTCCTGCCAGTAAAAAAAGTTTTAGCATGATACTTCCATATACCCACCGGAAAAAAGCATGGTTATTTTTGGTCGTGAGCCCTTTCACTGCCATCCAGTAAGAAATAAAACTGATACCAAAGACAATGATATTTCCAAAAACAAGTACTGTATAATTAAAACCCCATCCTTCCAATCGTTTCATCATTACAAGAAATCCCGAATTCAGAACCAGAAAAAGTATGATGGCCGGAAGAAAATTTCTCATCGAGTGTTTATTCATCTAAAGGAGTTTGAAAAATAAAAAAACCGTCTGGCCTTAGGCGAGACGGTGCGAAGTTAAAGGACTGAATCAAATAAAATCATTTTGCAAGGGCGGCCACTTCATTCGAAGCCATGTCCACCACATTGGCCCCCATGTGACATTGACCATTAAATGTAGCACTTGGTTCAACCTGCAGTTTACCAGCATAAATATTTCCGTTGACAACGCATTCACCTCGCAACTGCAGCAACTCTTTTACTTTTATCGTTCCTGATGTTTTTCCAACTATATCCGCATGGTTCCCAAAAATATCGCCTTCCACTACGCCGCTGCTGCCAATTACAATTTTAGCATTGCTGTTAATGTTGCCAATGATCGTTCCGTCAATTCTTAGATCGCTGTTACTGCTGATGTCTCCTTTGATAGTTGTTCCGGCACTGATCAATGTTGTACCGTTACCGCCCCCGTTTCCATTGGTTTTTTCTGTAGTCATAACTGGTGTGATTGGTTTTTTAGTATTAAACATAGGTTTAGAAATTTAATTGCCAATGATCTCTTCTTTAGGCACATTGATCAATGTTGTATCCAACTTCGTGGTTACGTCCCCTCTTAGCACTCTTTGTAAACCCTCCCTGTATTGCTCCTGGAATTTAAGTTCCCGCTCCAGTGAATCTGTTCTGTACTTCATCTGCCTGAGTTCCCGATCTGCCCGGTAATCTGCTCCGGAACCCGGAATATAATATCTCAACGGTGTAAAAACGATCAGGGCGACTGTAAGACCTACTAATACCACAAAAATTGTGCAAAGCATCACATAAACGCTCAGCCTCGATAATTTAAACGTCACAACCTCTTCGTAAGTATCATCGTTCATAATTACCAGCCGGTAGCGGTTCCGAAGACGTTTTAATGTGGATTCTGGGGATATTTTCAAATCAGGCAATTTAAAAGCCAATAAAATTAAGAAAAGCTTGTTGAAAGCCGGAATTTACTCATAAAAAACTTGCTTAATTTTGAAATAAATAATTTGATTTTCAGTTATTAAGACTTTAGATTGCGCGGCAATGTACCTGAATAGAAAGATTTCTTCGAACTTCCTTTTACTGATTCTGTGTTTTACCTTTTTTCAGGCGCATGCACAGCAGGGATTCTCATTTGATATAAAAAAGCCCGAACAGTTCGATGACCGGGTTTTGGCCTCAGAAAAATCGGAAAGTAAAAAGTTCGGACTCGGAAAGCGATTTACGCATAACACTTTTACACATTACAATTACTTTTTTAATGCCAACAATAAGTTGAATGAAGTGTTGGATATCGCGAAAGCTGCCCATTTTGACGAGTTTACAGAACTTCTTACTTTTTACAACTACAGCCTTGATGAAACTGCTGCAAACGCAGAACAACTTGATTCTATCATCTACAAATCTACAACAGGGATCGTGTTACATGACCTGCGAAATGACTGGATCGATAACTTATACTTGCTGACTGGTGCAGCTTATTACCTGCGCAAACAATTTGATTCTGCCTATCTCACTTTCCAGTTTATCAACTATGCCTTTGCAAAAAAAGAAAAGGATGGGTATTACCAAACCATCGGCAGCAAGTTTGACGGTAACAATGCCTTTTCAATTTCTACCAAAGAAAAAAGCAGTTTACCAAGAAGAGTATTTTCTGAACCGCCCAGCAGGAATGATGCTTTTATCTGGCAGATACGAACATTGATCGCCATGGAAGAATATGGGGAAGCTGCCAGCCTTATCATTACACTTAAAAATGATCCTGCATTTCCAAAACGTTTACAAAGCGACCTGGAAGAAGTACAGGCATTGTGGTTTTATAATGGGAATGTGTACGACAGCGCTGCGTTCCACCTTGAAAAAGCATTGGATAATGCTACCAATAAAAAAGAACGGGCAAGATGGGAATTTTTGATTGCCCAATTATACCAGCTTAGCGGCAATTCAAAACTAGCGATACAGTTTTATGATAAAGTGATCGGTCATACAATTGATCCTGTAATGGAGATCTACGCCAGGCTTAATTCCATTCGCATTGATACATCTGGCGGAGCAAATTATATTGACAAAAATATTGCCGAGCTGATGAAAATGGCAAAACGTGACAGGTACATCGATTACCGCGATGTGATCTATTACACCATTGCGCAAATTGAATTGGAAAGAAATAACCTGGACCAGGTTCAGATCAATCTTAAAAAGAGCACAGAGAACAACGTAGATAATTTTGCATTAAAGAACAAGGCCTTTTTGCAAATGGCCGATATTGCTTTTGCCCAAAAGAAATATAAACAGGCCCTGAGTTTATATGATAGCCTCGATTTGAATGATCTTTCGTTAAAAAATGTAAATGAGATTTCTGA
>DASUTO010000193.1:0-5916 GCA_036374555.1 Chitinophagaceae bacterium | reverse complement strand
GGAGTGGTGGATGAAATGACATTTTCAGGTACTGTTTTTAGAACCGGTTCAAGCGGTACTATGAAGTTTTTATATCATGACCTGGATATTGAGGTGGAATTGGAAGGAAAAGCAAAATGGAAAAGTGATGTGCTTGCATTCGGAGCGAATACAGTATTGCCTTCAGCAAACCCTGCTCCCGGTCTGCCAACACGGGTTGTAAACTTCAAGGCTGAAAGGGATATGCATAAATCATTTGTCAACATCACGATAAAATCATTGTTAGCAGGGCTGAAAGAAACGGTGCTCATGTCAAAAGAAAACAAGAAAGCTTTCCGTGAAGAAAAGAAGGAGGCAAAAAAAGAAGCACGGGAGGCAAAAAGAGAGGAAAAAAAGAAAGCGAAAGAAGAGCGGAAAAAAAATAATGAGTGACACATGGCTTACATGAATTAGTCCTATAAAAAACACGTACTTTAATATTTGTTTTTCAAAGTTTCTTATATTGCTGTAAATAATAACTTATCCCATCATTAAAATGAAATAAAAAATGAAACAATTTCAGTCTTTGATCTCAGCAGCACTGGCAGCAACTATCTTATTTACCGCTTGTACGAGTGACGCTTCTGACAACGAAACAACAGCAACTACCAGTACGACTCCTGCCACTACTGCAGAGGTAAGTGCCGCTGATGCAAATCAGCAAAAGGAAGAAGCGAACAAAAAACTTGTTTCAGACTTTCTCCAGTCGTTGTTTGGCGATAAGGATTCAACTGCAATAGACAAATACATCGCTGATAATATTATTCAACACAGCCCTTTATTACACGACGGCAAGCAAGGGTTCAAGGACGATCTTCTTCCATATCTTAAGCGTCCTGATATGTCTAAAACAAAGGTTGACATAAAGCATATAGCAGCTGATGGTGACAAGGTTTGGACAATGGTAAGAGATGTGGCTCCAAATGGTAAAGTATTCGCAAGAATAGATATCTTCAAAATTGCAAATGGAAAGATCAGCGAACATTGGTCTGTAGAGCAGGCTGAACCAAAAGAATCGTCTAACAAGAACACGATGTTCTGATTGGCCCTGGATATTTTCATTAATTCATTAGTAAAAAAAACACTCACATTAAATTTTTATGTGAGTGTTTTTTATGAGATATCTCCGATAAAAAGTTATTTGCTTTCAAGTCTTTTGAGCAATGGTTTCGGAGGTGTTTGTTCAAGGGTGTTCAGGTAATCGATCTTACCATTTTTTAAACGCCAGTTATCAAAGTATAGCATTGAATCTCTTGCACCATCCTGGTACGACCATTTATTATAGGATAAGATCTGCACCCAGTCCTCATCGAGGTCATCGTTATGGAGCGAGATTGCTGAAATGATCTTATGCGAAGTGTTTGTATACTGCTTTCTTGCTTTTCCAAATCTATCATAAACGTTATTCTTATCTAAAACCATTCTTTGGGCATTTGGCAGATCCAGCATGGCAGAATCCGCAAAAAATCCGGCAACGGCGTTTCCATCATTTGAATCCCATGCACGATACATGTCCAATACCAATTTTGTATTGTTAGGGTCACCTATCTTCCAATTTGCCCGGTCAACGGGGTAAGCAAATTCTGGTAAAGCTTTTGAAGTTTCTGTCGGAACTATTTCCGGTTCGTTTTTTTCATCCTGGCAGGAAAAAATAAAAACAGTCAATGCTGAAAAAAGTAGCTTTTTCATAAATGTTGATTTTGTAAGGTTTTTTAAGATAAGATTTATAATGAAAATAGGTTAAAATCCTGCTTCTAAAAAAAAAATATGAATGCAAGGGAATTATTAATAAGAGAAGTTCATAAAAAAACGGATCAATAATCTTTATTTATTAAAATGGCCTTTAATAAGGTTGAAAAAAAAATTTTGACTTCAACGAGCGGTATTAAGGCATGGCATGCTTTTATGATCTTCCTGATACAACGGATAAAATTTATAAAAGCTACTGCCTGTGGATAATTTTATATTATACTCATCTATGACAATTAAGGTATAAACATGGGTAAGAAAGATTATCCCATAAGAAGAACAATTTATGATTCCCGATGTTGATTGATATAATCTATCACTTTTTTTTGGCTGATATTAATGGAAATCTTACATTTAATTAAGCGTATAATTAATGACTCGCCATTGGATTTACGTTGCTCTATGATGCTCATTTTTAGTAGCTGTTACATTGACAGTTTGAGAAAGCTTTAATACTTACTACCCCGTTTTCGTGCTGTTGCTCTTAGCTAAAGTAACTGCGATTGTTGTTTGTTCGCAGGAGTAAATGTGCTTATATTTTATTCTTACCTTATTGAACTGATTTGATTCTTGCCTTATTGAATTGAAGTAGCAGAATTAATATGGAAGTTTTTTTATTAACCTAACCATAAAGTTGATTTGCCTGGCTGTGATTCATTTTTAAATAATCCAAAACCAGCACTATTATAACATTGATCTGAAAACACTAATACGTAAACCTAAATTTTAAACCATGACGAATTTCAAACAATTCTTAGACGGGACTAAACGGATATCTGTTAACCTTTACCAGGTCCACCTGCACTGGTTTCACATGACACGATCCACCTAAATACCCAGAAACAAAAATGAGTATAGCACCGCAGTACAGCCAAAATTAAATTGCTGCTTTAATAACACTCATCACAAGCCTTGATTTTCCGCACGGTTAACAACTCACTGACAAAAAAGCTTTATAGCTCAGTAAAATAATTATTGTTCAAATTTTTAAAATCAAAAACCATGATCACTCATACAAAAAAATTCCTGACCGCAATTATGCTACTTCTTTTTGCATCATCTGTTGCAATGGCACAGGAAGAAGAGAAACAAAAAACGATGGAGATCTATGGCTTCATCATGATGGATGCCGGGTATAATTTTGATCAGATCCATCCGGACTGGTTTGACGTAGTTCGGCCGACAAAATTACCAACTTTCAAGAACCAGTATGGAACAGATGGAAACTTCTATTTTTCCGTACGTCAAACACGTTTGGGTTTCAAGAATTATTTTCAAACTCCACTAGGTGAATTGAAAACCCATTTTGAATTTGAAATGTTTGGAACCGGTGTAGATGCCGGGCAAACCACTATTCGTTTGCGACATGCATATGCAGAACTTGGAAAATTTGGTGCAGGTCAATACTGGAGTCCATTTATGGATATCGATGTATTTCCAAACACAGTTGAATACTGGGGACCCACTGGGATGGCCTTCTTCAGAAATGTACAGGTACGTTATATGCCGATTCAGGGTGATTCTCGTTTAACAATTGCACTTGAAAGACCAGGCGCCAGTGCAGACCAGGGCGTATATGCCGGCCGCATCGAGCTACAAGGTGTGAAACCAAGATTCCCGGTACCAGACCTGTCAGCAGAATACCGGTATGGAGCAAAATGGGGTTATGTTGAACTGGCAGGTATTGCACGCAAAATGGAATGGGAAGACCAGGACAATCTGGCTCCAGATCTGTCCGGCGATGCTTTAGGATGGGGTCTTAATCTCAGTACAAATATTAAATTAGGTAAAAGAATCACTTTCCGCGGATCTGCGCTGTATGGAGAAGGTGTCCAAAACTATATGAATGATGCGCCTGTGGATGTTGGCATCAGAAAAACAGGTGTTCCAGGCAACCCGATCGAAGGTGTTGCTTTGCCTGTAACCGGCTTAGTTGCATTCCTTGATATTAACTGGAATGAAAAATTCAGCAGTGCTGTTGGTTATTCATCCATTGATATTGATAACTCTGATGGACAAGCTAACGATGCTTTTAAAAAAGGTCAATACATAGTTGGGAACCTTATGTATTACCCGGTTAAAAATGCTATGATGGGTATAGAGTTTCAATACGGTGATCGTGAAAATTTCAACGCTACTGCTAGTACCTTTTCACCATCGATCACTAAAGTTCAGTTCTCTTTTAAATATAATTTCTTAGAGACATGATATAAAAAATGATCCGGGATCTTATAAAGACCAGCGAAATATTATTTAACCATTTCATTTATCAAAAACCTAATAAGATGAAAAAGAATATTTTCAAATCAGCATTTCGGATCTCTTTGTTGCTGACCGTACTTGTTTTTATTGCTGTACCGGCATTAAAAGCACAAACCAAAGAACAAATAGAAAAAGCATTAAATGATGCATACAATAAATTTAAAGATCTGAAAGAAGGAAAAAATGCAGATTATATCAAAGAGTTGGCCACTGTAGATCCAAACATTTATGGAATTGCGATCGTAACAACGGATGGCCAGGTGTACACTAAAGGCGATCTGAAAAGCGCTGTATCGATACAGTCAATTTCCAAAGTGTTTACGATGGCGAAAGTGATAGAAGAAAATGGAGCCAAGTTCGTTATGGATAAGATCGGGGTGGATGCTACTGGTATGCGATTTAATTCGATCGTTGCAGTGGAAATGCAGAAAGGAAAAGAAATTAACCCATTGGTAAATCCGGGAGCGATCGCATCAACCAGTCTTGTTAAAGGAGCAGACTCTGCTGCCAAATGGAAAAGTATTCTCCAGGCCCACAGTGATTTTGCAGGCAGACAACTTTCTCTTGATATGCCCGTATATATAAGTGAAGCCGGAGATAATCTTCGCAACCAAGCCATTGCTCATCTCCTGTTGGCCTATGGCAGAATGTATTTTGATCCTGTGCAGTCCACTGATGTTTATACAAAACAATGCGCTATCAGTGTGAATGCTAAAGATCTTGCAGTAATGGCGGGTACACTTGCCAATGGTGGAGTAAACCCTGTTACCAAAAAAGTATGCGTTTCTCCTGAAACAGTAAAATACGTTTTACCGGTAATGGCAACGGCAGGTTTATATGACGACTCGGGTCAGTGGCTTGTTGCAACCGGTGCACCGGCTAAATCGGGAGTTGGTGGCGGTATCATTGCAGTAGTTCCAGGCAAGTTTGGAATTGCCGTTATCTCGCCTCCATTAACACCTGCTGGAAATAGCGCAAAAGCAATTCAGACTATTAAATACATAATTGAACAATTAGGTGTAAATCCTTACCAGATCACTCCTAAAAAATAAGCTCGATAACAGTAAGTAGAAAGTAACCGTCCCCATGATATAAAAGCCGGTTGTTTTCTATTTAAACCATGTTGGTTTCTTTTTTTAATCGTTAAACTAACTTATGAAATCAGAGACAGCTCTTAATTGGCGAAGTCTATTTACAAGTGTCCTTATTTTATCTCTAAATATTCTGGTATATGCTCAGGGAAATGAAGCAATTGCCAACCTTGATGATACAAGCAAATATGTTCCTTATAGAATGATGCAAGGCCACAGAGTAGCCAAGTCAAAGTATGGTGAACTTAATATCCGGCCCTATACCTATGTGCGTTACCTCAACCAAAAACTGGTTGATGAAACCTATACGGATGGTTTCGGGAAAACGCAAACAGTAGATACCAGGCACGATATACAGATACAAAAAGTAAGTATTTACTTCACCGGTTGGGCTTTCGATCCCAAGTTCACTTACTTTTTATATGTATGGACCAGTAATGCATCCCAGGGACAGGGAGCCCAGGTAGTTGTCGCCGGTAATCTTTCCTACAATTTTAGTAAGCATTTCAGGCTTACAGGAGGCATCATGTCGCTACCCGGAGTAAGAAGTACGGAGGGGAACTTTCCTTTTTGGCTATCCGTCGATAACCGTATGATCGCAGATGAATATATGCGTCCTTCTTATACAAGTGGGATACAGGCAAGAGGTGAAATTGTAAAAAAATTGAGCTATACGATAATGCTTGGAAACAATATGAGCACCTTAGGTGTTGATGCCGGGCAGATCGATAACAAACTTAGTACATTAGCGGCAGGACTTATTTTTTTACCAACTACTGGTGAGTATGGTATGTTC
>DASUTO010000192.1:0-7531 GCA_036374555.1 Chitinophagaceae bacterium | reverse complement strand
CATAAATAACAATCCCGGGTTGGTGCAAAATTGGCCAACGCCCAGCGTAATGGATGCGCTGAGCTGTGATGCCAGTGCATCAGCGCCTTGCTTGATTTTCCCTGGAAGAATTAAAACAGGGTTGATACTGCTCATTTCCGCGTATACAGGAATAGGTTCCTCTCTTTCATTGATTGCTGCTTTAAACAGAGCCATGCCTCCACGGAATGAACCGGTAAAGCCAACTGCTTTTACTTGCGGATGCTTTACCAGTTGTTGTCCGAGTAAAGTACCCTCGCCAATCAAAGATGAGAATACACCATCGGGCATACTACATTTTTGAGCAGCCCTGATAATGGCGCTTGCTACCAGTTCATTTGTTCCCAGGTGTGAGCTATGTGCTTTTACAATTACAGGACAACCGGCCGCTAATGCGGAAGCGGTATCACCGCCTGCTGTAGAAAATGCCAAAGGAAAATTGCTGGCTGCAAAAACAGCAACAGGACCGATCGGGTGCATCATTCTTCTTAAATCGGAACGCGGCAATGGTTTGCGATCAGGCATTGCTGTATCAATAACCGCTTCAACAAAAGAGCCTTCACGCAAAAGGGATGCAAAGAGTTTTAGTTGTCCAACTGTTCTGGCACGTTCGCCGGTGATCCGTGCTTCGGGCAAGCCACTTTCCAGATGAGTTCTTTCCACCAATTCCTCCAATTGCATGATCTCATCTGCAACAGTGTCTAAAAAATCAGCTCTTTGTTCAAAAGATGTCCGTTTATATATTTCAAAAGCAGTGGTCGCTTTCGATATCGCTTCATTAATTTCCTGTTCTGTTGCTATTGAGAATTCCCCCGGCAAATTATTTTTCAATACTGTGCTGAATGCATACAATTTTTTTTCGCCAGAAGATTTTTTTTCAAATCCAATAAAATTATGTCCTGAGAGCATAGGTTTAAGATTTTTGGGGTGAAATAATCAGACCGTCGTTGGAAAATTATTTTTCATTGTTAAAAGATAATCCCTTTGGGTTTTACCTGGCAGAAGATTTCCAAACGCAAAATATTTAATCCTGATACGAATATATTCCAATAAAAGCCAGCGAAGAATTTTAAACAAAGAATTGAAAGGACCACAGGTTACGATACAGGCACCCAATTCACTTTCTGCCAGGCGTAGATATATGAACTATTTGTACCGCCTGTTTATATCTTTCTCTCTGAGAAATTGAAGGTCGGGGTTGGTTTGGCTATTCTGCGGGACATTCTGAATCGGCAAGACATAGAAGTGCCGGAAGAGGCCGTTTAAGTGATCTTGAAGCCGTGGCACTCATTCACGTTCAAGCGATGAATGTCGTGTGTGGTATGGAGATTCCAGGGGACATGCTGAAGCTGCTGATTAGCTATTATTGCCCCCTCATTCATTTTTGCGCCTTCTTCCTCTTTATGAAATTAAAAAACGCTGAAATCCTCACCAGGCCAGCGTTTCATCAATTTATCGGCGGAGAGAGATATTCGAACCATTCTCAAAATGTTTTTGGAAATCAATATTGTGAAGAAGTTTGAGTTTACTCACTCATGAATTACTCATTACTTTTCAATCAGCTGAGTAACGCAAATCTTGAAGCAAAAAGAAAGAATTAATTAGTTAGTTATTATCGACATGATGTATTTATAATTGAAATGGTCACTTGGAAAATTTCAATTGCTCCCGGTGCCAAATCTTTAACCATTTCTAAAACAGCTGTGCGGCCGTTTCACCTAAATCTTCCCGAAAAAAATAATTTGAGCAATTATCATTGTAGCATTTTACAAGGCGATTTCCCTATCATGAAAAAGCCTTATTTCTTCAATTGTACGGTTAAGCCTGCTTTTCTCAGCTGCGAATGCCATTAAATGACTTTCAATCGAGACTTCAATAGAAGAACTCAATAAACTTTTATCCTGTTGAGCAATTGCTTGCACCCAGTCTTTCATTAATCCATGATCTCCCCCTCCATGCATATCTGTTTTCAAGTTCCATGATGTTTGTTTCCTGGTTTGAAAATCTGTCATTACAAAAGTTTCCATATTACCGAAAATATCTCCTTTCGATCCCATTATCCTTGTCCTACGACCTTCATAAGAGACATGCGCCTCCATTGAAAATGCAGCTGTAACTCCATTCTCAAATATCATGTTTACCGTTAAATGATCAGGTTGATCATTATCCATCCGATAAACACATCTTCCATAATCCGTAGTTTTTAAATTCTCAAGTATGACCTTGTCCAATTTTGATTTGTCTTTTGGGAGATCGAATACGTAAAGTCTTTTTTTATCCCTAAGATAAATTTGCAAAGCCGAATATGGACAAGTATGTTCAACCTTACAGCCATCCGTACATCGTTCTGTGCTTCCTTCGGGCGCATTCGAATTTTTGAACCAACTCAAATTGCCAAAACAGTGCACGTCATTGGCTGGGCTATTTACTAACCAGCGAATAATATCCGTATCATGACAAGATTTAGCCAATACAATAGGCGTAGCCGTTTTACTGTTTTTCCATTTCCCCCGCACATAAGAATGGCTCATATGTATCTGCTCGATAGGTTCCATATGCTGTATACTGATCACTTTTCCGATCAGCCCTGCATCAATTACTTCTTTTAATTCCCTGAAATAAGGTGAATAGCGCAAAACATGGCATACACCAACTATTCGATTGGTCGAAATGGCCTTATCAAGTATTTGCCTGCATTCTTCTTCTGTAGGTGCAATTGGTTTTTCCAGAAGCACGTCATATCCCTCATTTAACGCTGCCAGGCATGGCAGTAGGTGTAATTTATCCGGTGTCGCAATGATAACTGCATCTGCAAATTTCTTGTGCTCAAAAATATCTTCCCAATGTATGAAACAGTGATTTTCACCTATACGATGATGTTCTTTCATTCGAGTCCGCCGGTTAGCATTCGTATCGGCGACGGCAACTATTTTCAGTTCATCAGGATGTTTCAACGCATAATCTGCATAGATCGTACCTCTATGGCCTGCCCCAATCAAAATAGCTCTCACCGGTTTTTTTATCTTAATATGACGTGGATTTTCAAATACGTCACTGTGAAGTCCGAATAGAGATGCAAATTCTTTCCACTTTAGTGTGAAACCATCTTTTACCACATCTAACGAACGTAATATCTTTCTTGAAGAAATAAATTGCCGTAGGGACATACTGGTTAACTTATAATATTATTTGTTGTAAGTATAAAATCGGAAACTATTTATACCGCAAATTAGTCAAAAACCAGGCTATAGTTTTCATTAAATGCGCCATCACGATATTACTATGTTAAAAGTCTGGCAGCGATTAGTTTGTCCGTCTCATCTTGCCGTGTTATACTTTCAAAGGCTCCCGGAAATCTTTTAGCACAAAAATCAGTGTTATAAAAATTTACATGGTCAAATAATCGATTCATTCGGATTTTCCTTTTGACAAATTTCACCACAAGTAGCCGGAGAAGGCCTGCTTTCATTTTGGGGAATTGTCACTTAATGAATAGTTGGCCCTCTGGATTTGCTATTTTTGCCGCGGATCATGAGCACGACATAATATTTTATTGAAATGAGTGTAATTTCCAGGATTCGTTACAGAATAAAGATAATTTTTGAAAAGGCAGGAAATGAACAGCTGAAAAAAAACCTTCTCCGTGCTATTCCTTTTTGGATCGCTTCATTGATCACCGCATTATTAGCTGTGTTGTATACAAAGCTATTTGGCTTTGCCGAAGAGGGAACTCATTTTATTGTAAAGAACTATAGCTGGTTGCTTTTTATTATAACCCCTCTGTGCTTTATAGTCGCATGGTGGATCGTAAAGAAGTTTGCACCATATTCCCGTGGCAGTGGCATTCCCCAGGTGATGGCAGCTATTGAGTTGGCAAATCCAAAAGATGACTCGAAGGTGAATAGGCTATTAAGCCTTCGAATCATCATTGTAAAGATATCGTCAAGCCTGATCCTGATATTCGGAGGCGGTGCAATTGGCAGGGAGGGACCTACAATACAAATTGCAGGTTCGGTATTCAGAATAATAAATCAATGGCTCCCGCAATGGTGGCCAAAAATTTCAAAACGGAACATGATAATGACAGGAGCGGCGGCCGGGCTTGCTGCAGCCTTTAATACGCCTCTTGGAGGAATTGTTTTTGCGGTTGAAGAACTAACTAAAACTCATATAAATTATTTTAAGACGGCGCTATTCACTGCAATAATTATTGCCGGTTTGACGGCACAAGCCCTATTGGGGCCCTATTTATTTCTTGGTTATCCCAAGGTCAGTAATCTCTCTTCTTATATTTTCTTTCTAGTCATCGGGGTGTCCGCAGTATCAGGATTATTGGGCAGCTGTATGTCAAAAGTTATCTTGGTGCTATTACATTGGAAAGCCAGGTTTAGATTCACTTATCAACATATTCTCTACTTGGTTATCTGTTCTTTGATGATCGTTGCTATCGCTCATTTTTTCGACAATAAGATCCTTGGTTCAGGAAAGGATATTATGACCCAAACTCTTTTTACCACCGATAAATATTCTGACTGGTATGTGCCTGGTTTAAGAATTGCAGGACCTATATTATCGTTTACCAGCGGCGCAGCCGGCGGAGTGTTTGCACCGTCATTAAGCGCCGGCGCCAGCATAGGTTCAACGATTGCCGGGTGGCTACACTTATCTGAAGCGAATGCAAACCTTATTATTCTGGCAGGAATGGTGGGCTTCCTGACCGGAGTTACCAGAACGCCGTTTACATCCGCAATCCTGGTGCTTGAAATGACCGACCGGCATAGCGTGATACTCTATTTAATGCTGGCTGCGCTGGTGTCAAACCTGATTTCTTTACTGATAGACCGTCATTCTTTTTATGACCGGTTAAAGATTCAGTATTTGAAGGAGGTAAAACATGAAGACAGAAGGATTCTTGACACTAAAAAAGGATAAGTTAGTTGTGTTTTTATTATTCCAGGAAAGAATAAAGTACCCCGACCATCTTTTTTTTATAACGCTTGTGCGACTGATGATTTTTAACTTCAGTTATTGGTTTGCGGATATGCGTATAACCAATAACAAAGACGGCTAACACTAAAATTTCTCTCTAATTCACAATTTTGGTCAATTCATCAAAGTCCGGGTTCTTTATTACGTAATCTGCTACCATATCAAGAGTGTTATTGGAAGAACAAAATGAGATACCAATGCCTGCCTTTTTTATAATACAAATATCATTTTCACTGTCGCCGATCGCTAATGTATCTGAAAGTTGCACGTCATACTTTTTGCAAATGTGCATGAGAGCATGCGTTTTACAATATTCATGATTGCAAATACTTCCCTCGCCAGCTAAAAAAAATGATGGGATTTTAACCTCTCCGGTTGCCACACTTTTCGAAAATTCCAATTCATTCGCAAGACTAAAATCGAAGGAAAATTTATTTTTAAAATGATTTGTGATACAATCATAGCTGTCAGACATAAGACCAACGATAAATCCATTCTCCTTAAGCAATCCAATTATCATATGGGTATTCTCAGTTACGGGTATGTTATCAGCGACATTTAACAGCTCGCTTATATCTTTTCCTTTCAGGAGCCGGGCAATTTGTTTTGTCCTGATAAAAGGATTGTTTTGAGAGGAGATGATCTCGATAAGTTCTTTTTTGAAATTAAAAGTTTCAGCGGAGGTGTGAATGAAGCTTTTTCGAAGTAACGTGTTATCCATGTCAAAAATGGCAACTTTCTTAAGCGCTTTTGAATTTTCACGTATCGCAAAATCCATTTGCTCACGAATGACATTAATATATTCAAAGGTTTCAAAGTTTGTTTCACCCGTATTTCTTGATTTATTAATGATCACTGATGCCACTTCTCTTGACATCTTACCGAGTTGTTCCAGCGGTTGCATTTTATTTTCAATATGCCCGATGCTGACTTCTTTTATCCGGGCCCCCATGTTGTGCATGTCAATCAAGATTCCGATATCGACTCCATAACCCTCCTCAAACCGGATTTTTTCAAAGAAATGTTTTTTCCCTGCAATCATACCACTAAGCGGCTGCCAAAAGGTTGGAAAGTCGGGGTGCAGGATCGATAACAACGGTTTTGCTACTAACTCTGTTACTCTTCCTGCCTGCCGGGAAAAATAGGATTTGACAAAATCTGCCCCATTATTGATAATGGGTTCGGTTAAAAGCTGGATGATATTATCCGGATAGGTAATTATATCTGCGTCGAGAAAAACGAGAATTGAATTTTTTGAATAAAGAGCGCCGTCCTTCATCGACGCTCCCTTGCCTAATTTTGTACTCGTCATTACTGTTGCTCCGGCGTTTCTTGCTACGTTCACAGTGTTATCGAGCGACTTATCGTCAACAACTATCACTTCAGTGACATTTGGTGATTTATTAGCAAGTTGAACAACCTGCCCGATAGTTTTCTCTTCATTCAATGCGGGAATTATTACTGAGATCATTATCGGAAAATTAAATTAATATTTGGTTGATTCAATCTGACTTTTAACCCGTTTTCCAAATTTACTTTGTCGCGTGCCGGCATTTTTCTTTTTAATGCTAATAACATTAACATCGTTTGACTTTCCGGGTTTGTGACGAATTACTTGCAGCCCTGAATTGTATCCCGCAATTTCCATATTATTTCGACGAAGGTAGTTTTTGTTTCGATGTATCGTATGCTGTAATCCCATTCTTAACCAGGCTTCGCGGTATATTCCAATAAGCGCTGAAAACAATATATTTAATTTCATCTAAAAAACGATTAATATCTGAGAAGTTCACTTTTTGTGAACCTTTTACCTTTTTTTTAAAACTCATTAAAGAGCAGTGGTTTGCGAATAATATATTTTCTTACAAAAAAATGTGTTCGCATCAAAGCTTTGCCTAAACTCATTTTAAATATTTCTGAAATTCCAAAGCTTTGTACTTATGATCAAACCCATAGTAAAAAATCAATTCCACAGGTAATCTGAATTTCGTTGCTGGAACATATCCATTCTTATGTCGGCAAAAACTTTCCTTAAGATTTTCAGTGAATCCTGGGTGTGGAAAGGTATCAAAACATCTCAGAATGTAAACATAGTACACGAACAAAAGTGAATAATTGGATACTATTAAGAAAAGGTAGAAGAACGATTTTAGCAGGATATTTCTTCTAGATCGAGAAGCAGACTGTGTCCGCCGAAGATCGCCGCAAATAAAAGAAGGTCGAATAGAAATTGAAAGGTTGCCTTCGCAAAAGCTTCGACGACCGGAGGCGGAGAGAGAGGGATTCGAACCCCCGGACCTTTTGGGTCAACGGTTTTCAAGACCGCCGCATTAGACCGCTCTGCCATCTCTCCGGCGCAAAAATAAGGGCGGCAATGTTTCATTCAAAATCAATCTGCTCTTTTAAATATTTCTTTTTCATAAAGCCACTTCCTTCCATCAAATGATTTGAGGAACTGTTCTCTCTTATATGCTTCAGATTTTGCATGAAATTCCTCGTAATAATGAAGCGTCCAAGGTCTCCT
>DASUTO010000191.1:0-15551 GCA_036374555.1 Chitinophagaceae bacterium | reverse complement strand
TACACACTCGGGCAAAAGCATATCTCCTTTAGATAGAACATCCCAGAATTTTTCAAATATTGTTACTTATACAGTAACTGCTGAAGATGGATCAACAAAACAATATCGGGTGGTCATGGTAAATGAGCCTAACAGCTTCTCTTTATATTTAGGATCTGCGCATTCCAATACAGGCAATAGCTATATATATGTACTTGATCCAAAAACAGGATCATTACAATGGAAATACACTTCAACCCGTGCTATAATTTCATGCATCGAGTTTTCAAATAACGTGATTTATACAGGAATTGGTAAGAATATTACAGCAATAGATGTAAATACTAAATCTATTAAGTGGGAATATTTGACTGAGGGAATAATTTATTCAACTCCCACATTAGTTAATGGAGTCGTCTATATAAATAGTGATGATCAATATTTATATGCAATTGACGCTTTAAACGGGACTTTGAAATGGAAATTTGCTCAGGGATTGACC
Organism: Chitinophagaceae bacterium; assembly: GCA_036374555.1. Classification (GTDB taxonomy): domain Bacteria; phylum Bacteroidota; class Bacteroidia; order Chitinophagales; family Chitinophagaceae; genus VBAS01. The sequence goes on along the minus strand of DASUTO010000191.1, from coordinate 15,070 downwards.
AACCCGGGTGGCAATTATTCAAGTCCTACTGTTGTTAATGGAGTTGTATTTTTTGGAAGCACGGATGGTTATATATATGCAGTCGATGCAAATACCGGAGCACTAAAATGGAAAACTTATAATACCTACAGTAACGGAGGAAGGTTTCAATCAAGTCCTGTTGTTGCTAATGGAGTATTATACATCGGTGATACATGGCATCACTTATTCGCTCTTAATATTATTGATGGCACATTCAAATGGGTTTATGTTACTCTTGGTGGTGGACTTTTGTTTTCAAGCCCGACGGTAGAAAACGGTATTGTATATATTGGTTCATCTGATAACCGTCTGTATGCAGTGGATGCAAATACCGGAATACTTAAATGGCAGTTTAATACGGGAGGGATGCTATACGGAAGTCCAATAGTGTCTAATGGTATTGTTTATATGGGTTCAGAGGGCTCAAGCAGACTGTATGCAATAGATGCTATAACGGGAATTGTAAAATGGAATTACCAACATAGCAATAACTTCCGTTCCAGCCCCGTTGTTTTTGATGGTGTTGTTTACATTGGAAGTTATGCCAGTATTTTGGCAGTAGATGCGACAAATGGCACACTTAAATGGAATTATCCTGCGACAAATGGGCTGGAACAAATGATTGCAAGCCCCTGTATTGCTGATAAACTTGGCAATGTATATGTGTCATCGGTTTCTGGTAGCCACAATTAAGCGGCATTTTAAGTTTCCTAAATTCGTTGTGTAAAGCCAAAACATGCCTAAAAAATATTTCATTATTCTCTTAGTCTGTCTTCAGTGCTTACAAAGCCCTGCTAAAGATTATCCGGCCTCTTTATTTGGAATAAATTCAGATGGGGTCACTCTCAATACACGTTCCATACAATTTGCTATTGATTATATCCAGCAGCAAGGTGGTGGCCGATTAGTGTTTGATGTGGGAAAATTTCTTTCCGGTTCTATTCATCTTAAATCAAATGTTACCATTCATTTATTAGAAGGCGCTGTGCTGTTGGGTACATTAAATCCATTGGACTATGACCGAAAAGGGTTAACTGCATTTATATTATGTCATGATCAGCAGAATATAGCTATCACCGGGAAGGGTGTTATTGACGGGCAAGGACGAGAAGTAGCAAGAAATGTTGTTGCACTTGTTCATAAAGGACTTATCAAAGATCTTTTTCGCAATGACCGGCCCGAAGTGCCGATAAGGCCGATGCTGATCTACTTTCGTTCCTGCAAAAACATCTTTATCAGCGGCGTTACCATGCGTAATGCTGCAGCATGGGTGCAGACGTATGATCAATGTAAAAATCTTCGTGTCGATAGTATTACAGTTGACAGCCGTGCTTTCTGGAACAATGACGGGATTGATATCGTGGATTGCGACAGTGTAGCGATCACCAATTCTTATATTGACGCCGATGATGATGGTGTTTGTTTAAAATCACACGACTCAACGGGTGCTATTTGTCAAAATGTGATCGTCAGGAATTGTACCATTCGTTCAAGTGCGAATGGTATTAAATTCGGAACTGCATCGCTTGGGGGATTTAGAAATGTTAAACTGATCAATAATAAAGTATTTGACACGTATCGTTCAGCAGTGGCACTGGAAGCAGTAGATGGAGGATTTCTTGAAAATGTTGAAGTAGACAGCTTGTATGTTTTGAATTCAGGTCATGCAATATTTTTAAGAATAGGCGCACGACGACAAAGCGGAAGCCGACTGGAGAATATCAGGATAAAAAATGTGACAGCCGAAATCGCTGCTACCAAGCCTGATGCAGGTTATGAATATGAGGGACCGATAGAAGATATGCCAAGGAATATTTCACCACCGATCATCATCGCAGGTTTGCCCGGTTCACTTATCAAAAATGTTTCTTTTACTAATGTAGAACTAAAACATCCCGGTGGTGGCAATCCTCAATTTGCAAAAATTTTGCTGAATGAACTAGACAAGGTTCCGGAGATCCCTGCCTCCTATCCTGAATTTTCTAAGTTTATTGAATTACCGGCATGGGGAATTTATATTCGTCATGCAAGCGATATACAGTTTAACAACGTAAAATTATTCTGCGACAAAAAAGATTACAGAACGGCAATTGTACTGGATGATGTGCATCATTCCAGCTTTATGTCAATGACCATCAAAGAGCCTGATAAGAAAAAGAGTTTGCATCAATATAAGTCGTCAGCGATCGATTTCAAATAACCTTTTTTTGGCAACCGCAGCTTTAAATGACAAGAACAACATTTCCATATTGTTTATTTTTATTAATAACAACAATTACTTTTTGTTTTGCAGCTTGCTTAAATACAGCAGGTGATAATGAAAAAAAGTATTGCGGAATTGTGATGAACACCGATGAGATACTGAACGTAAATACAAAACAAAAGAATTACCAGTATTCCGGCAATGATATGGACCTTCAAGGTGAGATCGCTTATTTCGCCCAAAAAATTGGTGGAGATAGTATAATTATCGAGGTCTTCTTTTTTCTTAGTAATGAAGCCGAACTGGGCATCTATTTGTCTGGGCCAAATGATCCTAAGATCATCCACGCCATGGCCTGCGCTATCATCAATGGTAAATACGAAAACAAAGTGCCACCTGAGAAATATATTCTTTACTATGACGAACGCACTGAGAAGTTGATATCTGCTATAAAAAGCCCCGAAAGATCGAAAGCTGATTAAATTTTTTCAACCAGCTTTTCTAACACATAATAAGTGATCGGACAGAACGTAGAATTCTTTAGTGTCAGCTCCTGTCGCTTTATGATCACATCTTCATCCGTATAAGGAAAGCGGCGGCAGTCGGAAGGCCGGTCCTCATAAATGGAACAGAAATTATCGGCTCCTAAAAATGGACATGGCCTGGTGTTGACTATAAAATCTCCTTCTTCATCCACCAGCAAATATTTTTCTATAAATGCTGACTCACGCAGCCCCAGCACCTTGCTGATCCTCTTAATGTCAGGTGTCTTAAACCGGGGTGAATAATTTTTACAACAGTTGGCACATTGAAGACAATCAATTTTAGAAAATGCCTCATCATGCAGGCCCGGCAGGGCTTTCAGCACTTTGTTTTTATCTGCCCGGGATAGAAATTGCCTGTACTTTTTCTGGTTATCAGCCGATCTTTTCTCCCAGTTTTTCAAAATATCCTCCGCCATAGCGCAAAGTAACAACCTGTTTTCCACAGTTGAACAATCAGCATTTTATTAGGCTTTGCAACCTTAACTTTGCGGCGCTGAATAATCAATCACAGAAGGAGAAAAACTATGGATCTTTTTGAAAAACAATCCTGCGAATTTATTACCCGTCACATCGGACCCGATGAACACTCTACAAAGCAAATGCTGAAAACGATCGGCGTCCCTGATCTTGACACATTAGTTAATAAAACAGTTCCCCCTGCCATCCGCATGCAGCACGAATTGAATTTGCCTGATGCGATGAGTGAGCATCAATACCTGCAGCATATCAAAGAAGTTTCATTGCAGAATAAAGTTTATAAAAATTATATCGGCCAGGGATATTATGATACCATTGTTCCTTCTGTTATTCTCAGGAATGTGTTTGAGAACCCGGGATGGTACACACAATACACTCCCTACCAGGCCGAAATATCGCAGGGACGTTTGGAAAGCCTATTGAATTTTCAAACAATGGTCAGCGATCTGACTGCTTTGCCTATTGCCAATGCGAGTTTGCTGGATGAAGCAACGGCTGCTGCAGAAGCAATGACGATGTTCTTTAATACGCTCAACAAACAGGATCATATCACGCATCCAAAGTTTTTTGTTGACAACGAGATATTCCCGCAAACAAAAGATGTTTTATATACAAGGGCAAAACCCATAGGAATCGAAATTGTTACCGGTGATTATAAAAAAGCAAGCATCGATTCCACTTATTGCGGTGCCATTGTTCAGTATCCAAATGATAAAGGTTCCATAGAAGATCATCGTGAATTTATCAATCGTGTTCATGGAGTTGGTGCATTTGTAGCAATGGCAACTGATTTGCTGGCGTTGACCTTACTTACTCCTCCGGGTGAACTTGGTGCTGATTGCGCCATCGGTTCAGCACAAAGATTCGGCGTTCCTCTTGGTTATGGCGGGCCTCATGCTGCATTCTTTGCAGCGAAAGATGATTTCAAAAGAAGCATACCCGGCCGGATCATCGGCGTAAGCGTTGATGCAAATAACAACCGTGCATTGCGTATGGCATTGCAAACAAGAGAACAACATATAAAAAGAGAAAAAGCTACTTCAAATATTTGTACAGCACAGGCATTGCTCGCTAACATGGCTGCCATGTATGCGGTGTTTCATGGCCCTGATGGTTTAAAAAATATTGCAAAGAGAATTGCTGTGTTGACACAAACCGTTGCGGAAGCAATTGAAGAGTTAGGTTTTGAACTGGTATCAACAAATTTCTTTGATACCATCACTATTAAAACCGACAATATTTCATCAATAAAAGAAAAAGCTGAAAGGCAGCAGATCAATCTACGTTATGTTGGTAATAAGTACATCAGCATTTCAATTGACGAAACAATATTGACCGAAGATCTTTATGATCTTATCAATTGTTTTGAAGATGATAAGAATCCTGTATCATTCGATATTCATCATGATGATGAGCCGGAGCATATTCCGCAGAATTTAACAAGAACATCATCATTCCTGACGCATCCTGTTTTTAATACCCATCGCAGCGAAAGCCAGATGATGCGTTATATTAAATCATTGGAGAATAAAGATCTTTCATTGAATACTTCAATGATCACGTTGGGAAGCTGCACTATGAAGCTGAATGCAGCTTCTGAAATGATCCCGCTGAGCTGGGTTCATTGGAGCAAGATACATCCATTTGCCCCCGCCGATCAAACAGAAGGCTATAAACAAGTTGTTGATGACCTTTCAAAGTATCTTTGTGAGATCACCGCACTTGATGCATGCAGCCTGCAGCCAAACAGCGGTGCACAGGGTGAATATGCGGGATTGTTAGCCATTCGCGATTATCATGAAACAAATGGCGATCAGCATAGGAATGTAATGTTGATCCCAATTTCTGCGCATGGTACTAATCCTGCAAGTGCAGTAATGGCAGGAATGAAAGTAGTTGTGGTAAAAGCATTGGAAAACGGATACATTGATGTGAATGATCTGAAAGCTAAAGCAACTGAACATTCCGCAAATCTTGCGGGCATCATGATCACATATCCGAGCACTTATGGTGTGTATGAAGAAACAGTAAAAGAAATTACAGATATCATTCATCAACATGGCGGACAAGTGTACATGGATGGTGCTAATATGAATGCACAGGTTGGATTAACTGCTCCGGGATTGATCGGTGCTGATGTCTGCCATTTGAACCTACATAAAACATTTGCAATACCACATGGTGGTGGCGGTCCGGGTATGGGACCGATCTGTGTGAAGAAACATTTGGCAAAACATTTGCCCGGTCATGTTGAACTCGTGAATGGAAAATCCAAAATGCAAAATGCAGTTTCAGCAGCGCCATATGGATCTGCTTCTATACTATTAATTAGCTATGGCTATATAAGAATGTTAGGAAATGTTGGCGTAAAGAATGCAACTGAATACGCTATCCTGAATGCAAACTATATGCGTGCAAGATTACAAGGTCAGTTTGAAATTCTTTATACAAACCATAATGGTCAGTGTGCCCATGAGTTCATTGTCGATCTTAGGCCATTTAAAAAATCAGCAGAGATAGAAGCAGAAGATCTGGCTAAACGCTTAATGGATTATGGTTTTCATGCACCAACAATGAGCTTCCCTGTTCCCGGCACGATCATGATCGAGCCAACGGAAAGTGAAGACAAAGCTGAACTTGATCGTTTCTGTGATGCATTGCTTAGCATTCGCCAGGAAATAAGAGATATTGAAGAAGGAAAAATGGATAAGAAGAATAATCCCTTAAAGAATGCACCACATACACAATTGTCTGTTGTGAATAGCGAATGGAATAAACCCTATACAAGAGAGCAAGCTGCATTCCCGATGTATTATGTTACGCAAAATAAATTCTGGCCTTCTGTTGCAAGAGTGAATAATACTTATGGCGATCGGAATTTGATCTGCACCTGCGAACCAATTGAATCTTACATGGAAGCTGAAGCATAAATGTCATCCTGCCTGTCCCGATGAAAATTATGAGATGGTATATTAGCACAATTTCACAGTGCCTACGATGCTGTGCAATGTGCGATACAAATCCAAAAAGTTGCACGACAGGAATTAGAAAGCCATTTACATATTGGTATCCACCTGGGTGATGTAACGAATGAGGATAATGACGTTTTTGGAGACGGCGTCAACGTTGCTTCCCGCATCCAGGGTATTGCAGATCCGGGAGGCATTTATATATCAGAAAGCATTGGAAATGCCATACGCAACCGCGCCGATATCAAAACAAAATACCTGGGCGAAGCAGAATTAAAGAATGTTGATCATCCGGTTAAGGTGTTCGCGATACAGGGCGCTGGTTTTCCGGTGCCTGTATTCAAACCGAAATCTCTTAAAACAAAAAGAACGAAAGCCATTGTATCGTTGGCCATATTTGCCGTTCTCGTAATTGCGGGATGGTTTATTATCAAGAAAATTTCGAAAGCTGATATGACCAGAATTGAATCCCTGGTTGTACTCCCGATTGCCAATCTACTGGTTCAGAAGAACAGAAATACATTGTGGAAGGCGTTCATGATGCCCTCATAACTGAACTATCACATATCAATTCTTTACGGGTTATCTCAAGAACTTCGGGGTCAAAGTCGTATATGAGACCCGGCATATCTTCACTCCCTGGCTAACGACAGGTTTTTTTGCCGAAAAGCTTAGAAAGAACCCTCGTTTAATCGAGCTATTAAAACCAATTATAGATTCCATTCCCAAATCCTGAATTTATTAATCCGCAGGACTTCACTTATTAGATATTTTCAGGTGAACTTACCTTGAGCGAGTCAATAACAAGCTGGCCGAAAATAATTAACTTCAAAATAATTATTAATACCTGATCCATGTCCCAATCCCGCCAACTAGCCGCGATTATGTTTACTGACATTGTCGGATACACAGCATTGATGGGCAGGGATGAACAAAAAGCATTTGAACTACTCGACAAGAACAGGCATATTCAAAAACCAACCATTGAACAATTTAATGGTAAATGGATAAAGGAACTTGGTGATGGAGTGATAGCCAGTTTTAATACTGTGTCAGATGCAGTAAATGCGGCAATTAGAATTCAGCAGACATGTAACGCATCAAAAGAATTTCAATTACGGATCGGCATTCATCTGGGGGAAGTCGTGTTTGAAAATGATGATGTGTTTGGTGATGGTGTAAATATTGCTTCGCGGATACAAGCAATTGCAAATCCGGGAAGCATTTATATATCAGAAGCAGTTCATAATAGTATTGCAAATAAAAAAGAGTTTCAAACAAAATTTGCAACAGAACAAAAATTAAAAAATGTAAAAGAGCCGGTAAAAATCTACCAGCTCATTGCTGAAGGTATTATTGCAGCTCGTACAGCGCCAATCACAGAAATGATAAAAAAGAATCGAATTATCGTAATCATTTCTTCAGTTGCAATAATTCTTTTAGCCGCAATCTATTTTTATACAAGCAGTAAAAAGGCCAGTGCATTAAATGTAAAATCAATTGCCATCCTGCCCTTTGATGATCTGAGTCCTCAAAAAGATCACGAATACCTCAGCGATGGGTTGGCAGAAGAAATAATAAATTCAATAACCGCTATTAAAGATCTGAAAGTGATCGGACGTACCTCCTCCTTTCAATACAAAGGAAAAGGGCTTGGAGCCAATAGCATTGGAGAAAAATTAAAAGTCAACAGCGTTCTTTCCGGAAGCATACAACTAGCAGATAATGTTCTTCGCATTACCACAACATTGATACGTGTAAAAGATAATAAGATAATTTGGTCCAAGCGGTTTGATAATGAACCGAAAGATATTTTTGCCATCCAGGACAGCATCGCAAAAAATATTGTGGAACAACTTAAAGTCACGCTATCGCAATCAGAAAAACCGCGGTTAACAAAAAAAGAAACGGATCCTGAGGCGTATTCCGAATATCTGAAAGGCTTGTTTATATATAAAAGAGAGGAATTTCAAAAAAGTCTTGAATACAATCTGCGGGCGATCAGCATGGACTCACTTTTTGCGCCCGCTTATGCCTATGTTGCTCTTGCCAAGATATGGAACATAAACAAAGCCGGGGCTTTTGCTGATTATAATGCCATCAGGGAAGCAAAAGAATATGCATACAATGCAATTCGCCTGGATCCTGATCTTGCTGAAGCTTATTCTGCTTTGGCCTTGTCAGCCTGGGCGATAGAGCTTGACTTTGTAGCAGCCAGGATAAATTTTGAAAAATCGATCGAACTGAATCCATCTGCCTCACTTATAAAAAACAGGTATGCCTATTTTCTTCTTTGGATGGGAGAGTTTGATAAGGCTGAAAAACTGAGTCTTGACGCCATTAGCTCCGACCCTGCTGATTATAATGGTTATTTCATCGTGTCCAATGTAAATAATTATAAAAAGAACTTTAAGAAAGCAGAAAATTATATTAAAGAAGGGCAACGATTATTCCCGGAACATCCTGGCTTTGACAACCTTAATCTTCAAAACATGTTTTCATCCGGAAACTATGATGAGATCATCCGGATAGCAAATGAGCGGTTAGAAAAAAATCCGAATAATATTGCTCCCGGGCTTCTTGGCCTTTTATCTATTTCATATTTTAGAAAGGGTAATCTATCGCAAAGTGAAAGTATTATGAAACGCCTGAATGAAAAACCCAGAATTAAGAATACAAGCATAGATTACATAGTTGCCAGAATTTTTCTCGAATATAAAGTCTATGATTCCTGCTTCGCACACCTGGAAAGATCATTCGAGAACCGGGAACCTGATTTTAAATTACTAAAAATAGACCCGCTTTTTCAATCAATCAAACAGGATCAGCGTTATCAGGATCTGTACCGCAGGTATGGATTTGACAGATATAAATAATTTTGATTACTATGTTAATATGAACTCATCCCGCCAACTTGCCGCCATCATGTTCACCGACATAGTCGGCTATACTGCATTGATGGGAAAGGATGAACAGAAAGCATTTGAACTTCTCGAAAAGAACAGGCAAATTCAAAAGCCACTCATTGAACAATACAATGGCCGTTGGATAAAAGAATTGGGGGATGGTGTAATGGCAAGTTTCAATACCGTTTCTGATGCAGTGAATGCAGCCATAAAAATTCAGCAAACATGTAATGCATCAAAAGAATTTCAATTACGTATCGGAATTCATTTAGGTGAAGTTGTTTTTGAAAACGATGATGTGTTTGGCGATGGGGTCAACATTGCATCACGAATACAAGCCATTGCAAACCCGGGAAGCATTTTTATTTCCGAATCGGTTTATAACAGCATCTCTAATAAAAAAGAATTTCAACCAAAATTTTTTACCAACCAAAGACTGAAAAATGTGAAGGAGCCAATAAAGATTTACCAGGTGATCGCTGAAGGTGTGGTCGTTGCTCATCAGCAAGTAGTAGAAAGGATGAAACCGAAACGAAATGTGGTTTTATTATTGATATCATTACTGATTGTCGTGATAGCTACTTATTTTTTCAAAGGCGGTTTTGGTATTGAAAAAAATAATAAGCTTATAAGTCACGATGAAATGCTATCAAACTCTATTGCTGTTCTTCCATTCGAAAACATGGGTGCCGATTCGACACAGGAATATTTTAGCGATGGGATCACAGAGTCCCTGATAACAGATCTTTCGCAAATACCGGGACTAACAGTGATAGCAAGAAACAGCGTTTTCCAATATAAGGGAATGAGTGTCGATCCTGTGCAAATAGGTAACCAATATAATGTCAGGTATATTTTACAAGGCAAAATACAGCATTCAGGAGATCAATTTCGCATTAACACCCAATTGATAGAAACGGAGAAAGGAACAGAGCGTTGGTCAAGAAAATTCGATAACAAAATGGAAAATATTTTTTCAATTCAGGATACTATTTCCAAACATATAATTGAAGAGTTGAAAATAGCGATAGCAAGAGAAGATTCTATATTAAAACCATCTGCCACCAAAAACCTGGAAGCTTACGATCATTACTTACGGGGATATTATTTTTTCAGAAAAGCTGCCGCTTCTAACCGGCCCCTGATAGATAGCGCCATTTTGCGGTTTGAAAAAGCCGTCTCTCTCGATCCTAAATTTGCCCTGGCATATGCTGCTCTGGGAAAAGCTTATACCACGTTGTTCTTTATTTTCAATACCGATTCAAAATTGGAAACGAACGCCTATGTGGCTATTGAAAAAGCACTGAGTCTTGACCCAAAATTGGCTGATGCATACGTCGCTAAAGGAAATCTTAGCTGGACATTGCCAAATGGTTTTCCGCATGAAAAAGCAATAAAAGAATTGAAACATGCCATCTCGTTGAATCCAAACCTTGTGGAAGCACATGAAAGCCTGGGAAGTGTTTACTTCCATATAGGATTGCTTGATGAATCGCTTCGCGAACTTCGGATCGCTTTAACCTTAGATCCTGCAAGTCGTTTTGCACGACCGAGAGTGGCCAGGGTTCATTGGTATCAGCAAAAATTTGATTCTGCATTATACGGATTTTCTGTTCTTGAACCTTCAGGCTGGCTGCGTGAACAGGCAATTGTGCTATTGAATCTTGGCAAAACGGATGAATCTCTCAATGCGCTGGATAGATGGGCAACGATCTCGCAAAAAATGGATTACGATCTGGCGGCTGCTTATGCTGTCCTTTATGCAGCAACGGGCAGAAAAAAAGAAGCAGAAGAAAAAATAAAATTTGCTATTGAAAATAACAAAAGCGAGTCTCATTTTCATCATGCTGAACATTTGATCGCTTCAGCGTATGCATTATTGGGAAATGCCAATTCCGCCGTGACGTGGTTACAAAGAACTGCAGATCACGGTATGCCCTGTTATCCTCTGTTTAAAAATGATCCGAATCTCAGGAGCTTAAGAAATGATGCAGCATATATTTCCTTAATGGAAAAACTGAAAAAGCAATGGGAAACTTATAAATCGACTTTGTAATCTATGATTGATTCAATAAATGTTTCTTGAGTAACGCAATTCCTTTTTTGATCTCCTCTCTTCCACTCGATTCAATTCCGTACCAGCCCCTGTAAGATCTTTTGCTCAGTTCGATCATCTTAATAGTTAAAGCATCATCTGGTTGATTACGGTATGACATTCCTTTTGCATAAGGCAATGTTTTTTCCAGGTAGGCATAGTTATCAAAATCAGGAACGGGTCTTCTCCAGTCAGGATACGTACCAAAGAAAGGATCGTTCACTTTTTTCATAAGCTCAACCATCCAGTCAGGATCATTGGAAACACCTCCATGATTTTCTATAACGACACTAATATTTGCCAGTTTAGAATATTCCAGCAATTGATTATAAGCATCACTCGCCCATTTCAATGCTTCTTTCTTATCAGCTTTTTCGGGCCCGCGACAATTAGTACGAATAGCGTGACAACCGAGATAATGAGCAATATCAACCCATTTACGATGATTGATAGCAAATTGTTTTTGACCTTCTTTAGTGTCAGCGGCTCCATCACCTTCTGCATCACACATAATTAATACCATTTTTACACCATGGTCAGCTGCATTTTGTTTTAATTTTTTCAAATAATCTTCGGTCGGTACTTCAAACAACGTGTTTACAAACTCAATTCCATTTACACCAAAATCTTCACGGGCTATACGTGGAAAATCCAGGTTCTTCCATTTGCCTGCTCTTATTTCTTCTACCAACGCCCATTGAGCAATTGAAATATCATCCCTCGGCGGTGATTTAGTTTCTGACATAAGATCGTTTTTTAAAAGTGATGGGCTGATTAAACCTGCAGCTCCTACTGTTAACGTGTTTTCTAAGAAATTTCTTCGATCCATAAATAATGTAGTTAAAATTAAATGATCAGATTATTGTCATACCGAGCCCCAGTTAGAGTAAAACGCATACTGAATGAATTTAAGGCGAGGTATCTCAGGTAGGTAGAAACCTGAGATACCTCAACTACTTTTTCCTAAGCGCAGTCAGTTTCAAATTTACCGTTTCGGTATGACAAGCCGCCTATGACATCTCCCATCCCGGCCGATAATCTCTATAAAAAAGTTTATTAGCATTTTCGTCGTTCGTAATCTTCATGCTTGCAGAATCATATTCTACTTTTTTCTTTGCTCTTAGTGAAACTGCCCCTAATAATATGGTCTCTGTAACTGACCCGGCATTTAAAAAACTTCCCGGCGATTGTGTTTTATTCTTAAAAGCATTTATCCAATGAGGGTCGCCACTTTCTGTTTCTTCTTTGTGTGGTGGATTGTTTTGCAAATAAGCATTCATTTTTGCATCGGGTAATAGTCTTGGATTCTCACATCGGAAGCCGGATATAATTTTTCCTTTGTCACCAACAAACATCATTCCTTCCGGATCTAATGTTGCCTTACCTAATTCTTCAATCGAATGTGGTTTCATTCCGCCATCGTACCAATAAAGATCAAATGCAGGCAACACTTCCTGTTTTGGAAATTTAAAATGAACAATGCATGATACAGGAAAAGCCACATCATTATTATATGGCCGGCAAACCTGGTTTTCTACAACTCGTGTCGTTGTTCCATAAGCTTCTGCAGAAAACGGGGCTGTATTTATTCCCAATGTTAAAAATAGGGGCCATAAACTATAATGACCCATATCAGCAATAGCGCCTCCGCCGAAATCATACCAGCCACGAAAAACATTATGTGTATAATTTGGGTGATAAGGTCTGTCAGGAACAACTCCGAGCCAAAGATCCCAGTTAAAATCTTTGGGTATTGGCGGAGTATCTTTTGGGTTGGCCGTCCATTGCGGCCATACCGGCCGGTTACTCCAGTTATGAATTTCTTTCAACGTTCCAATTTGTCCTTGATCGATCCATTTTTTTACTAATGCCATGCCGGTCCGCTTACTCCATGCAAGTAAATGAGTGCTGACTCCCGTTTCTTTTGCAGTTTTCATTACAAGCTTTGCTTCATACATCCGGTTTGCAAGCGGTTTATGGATCACAACGTGTTTGCCTTTTTTCATTGCAGCAACAGATATATACCCGTGCAAATGATCCGGGGTCATGATTTTTACTGCATCAAAATCTTTTTCTTTTTCAAATAACTCCCGAAAGTCAACGTATGAAGCACAGGCTTTATAGCTTGCTGCTTTTTTCTTTGAATAATAAGTATCGATCAGTTCTTTCGCAATATCTCTGCCGCCGGGAATACCCGGATAATTTGCTCCCCAGTTAGGATTCTCCAACACAGTACGAATTCCATCACGAATACCATTTGGTGACCAATCAAGATAATCTGTAGTTAATTTATTTGGATCACAAACTGAAGTGATCTGGATGCCGGGATTTGTTATCAGCTCGCACATTTCCCTAAGACCCTGCGTACCGCAACCGATATAAGCAATATTTATTTTATCACTCGGTGGAATAAATCCTTTACCCAAAACATTTCGGGGTATAATGGTAAATGCAACTGAAGCAGCAGCGGAAGTTCTTACAAACTCCCGGCGGGGAAGGTTCTTTTTCATAAAGCAGCAATATTGTAGTAAATAAATTCTAAAGCCAGGAAAAGTTACATAAAATCATCGAATGAAGATTTCCAATTATCCTGTTTAAATGTTTTACATAAAATAGAAAGAGCCTCCAACCAGGAAGCTCTTTTATTACTATCAATTAATTTATTAATTACCTCTGCCTCTTCCGCGACCATTTCCGTTTCCATTGCCATTACCTCTTTCTTGTTGCTGTTGAGGCTGAGTCTGAGCCGGTCTTTCTACCTGTCCACGATTTTGATAAGGCCTCTCCACCCTTTGATTATTTGGGTTAGGCACTTGCTGTCTTTCTACTCTTTGACTATTCTGACTGGGCATCTGTTGTCTTTCCACTCTTTGACTATTCTGGTTTGGAAACTGCTGCCTTTCTACTTGTTGATTGCCGCGATTCTGATATGGCCTTTCTGCCCGTTGATTATTTTGATTTGGCAACTGCTGTCTTTCAACTCTCCTATTCTGATCAGGCACTTGTTGTCTTTCTACTCTTTGATCATTCCGGTTTGGAAACTGCTGCCGCTCTGTTTGCTGATTACCTCTGTTCTGATAAGGCCTTTCCACTCTCCTGTTCTGATCAGGCACCTGTTGTCTTTCCACTCTTTGATCATTCCGATCAGGGATTTGTTGCCTTTCTGTTTGTTGGTTGCCACGATTCTGATATGGCCTGGCCTGTCTTGAAGTATTTCTATCAATTTGCCGATCAGTATTTCCTCTAACAACTTCACGATTGGTATTATTATTCCTGTCAATAGTTCCACCCTGGTTTCTTTGCCTGTTCTCAAAAGTTCTTGGCGTTCCTCTATCAGCACCCCTGTTGATATAAGGCTTGTAAATAGAAACTTCGTTGTTTCTTGCTATGGTACGTCCGGCTCTTTGAGATTCACGAATTCTTACAGGAGTAATTCTTGACCCACTATATCTTTCAACTTCATTGCGCGAAGGACCAATTACATAACCCCTGTCCCGGCTATAATTATTAATAATGGTTGTGTTATTGATAATGGTTGTATTCCTTCCTCTATCAATATAATACCTGGAAATATATGGCGAATTGATGTACTGTCTAGGAGCAAAGCACCAATAGTTGTACGGTACATTATACCTGTTACCGAGATATAAATTAATACTAATGCCCGGGCTCATTGGCGCCCAGCCATAATAGTCACCACCACCACGCCATACTACCCATGCCGGCGCCCACTCATAATCAGGAACCCAAAGCCATCCGTCATATGAATCATAGATCCAACGACCATAGTGGAATGGCGCCCATCCCCATTCATAATCGGAGACCCAGAGCCAGCTGTCATATTCTGACCAAAC
>DASUTO010000190.1:0-3069 GCA_036374555.1 Chitinophagaceae bacterium | reverse complement strand
GCTCACAAAATTGATATCTACACCAAAATATTTTTTTTATTAAGCGTCTTGCCTTTGGTGGGTTTATTTATTTTTTTAGATTTTGCTTTTATCTCCTTTTTCATAGCTATCCCTTTTATTTCACTATTGACGGTATTTTATAAATACTATGACCATTTTGATAAAATAACAGTTGATTTTCTAAATAAAGAATTAGCAATTGAAAATAAATTATCCATTGTAAATATGGTCAGAAGATTTTTTAAAAGAACAACTCTTATTCCTTTTCAAGAGGTACAACACTTTATGATTGATGATGGAAAGCCACATTATAGCTTTCAGGGAAGATCGTTTACTATGCATATTAGAAAAACTTCTTTGTTTGTAAAACCTAAATATCAACCACCTATTGTGCTTGCAAGTTTTCGATTCGAAAGAGAAGCAAGACGTCTTGGTGAACTATTACAATTTTACGTTGTAGGTAAACCCGGAATTATTGATTAATATTGTCTATCAAAATCCGCTTCTTAGGAATGAACCGCCAATCAAGATTAATCCTTGTCTCTAGCCTTTTGTCTATTGCCTGTTGCTTATTACCCGTCACCTCAATATTTGCTCAAAAAAAACCAGCATACGTTTCGGGCAAGGTGCTTGATGAAAATGAAAAACCTCTTTCAAATGTTTCTGTTACTATTCTTGGTCAGCAAAAAGGAATTGTCACCTCTGATTCCGGTACATTTCGTTTAAAAGTGACGGCCGACCGTGCATTTGCAATTGTCTTTAGCTATACCGGGTTCAAATCGCAACAAAAGAATTTTCTTTTAAGTGAAAATGAAGAAGAGACAATTGTGATTCGTCTGGAAAGAGAAGGCAAAACACTGGAAGAAGTAATTGTTACCGATCAGCGCGACAGAAGAGAAGCCGGGTTGATCAAGCCAAATCCAAAATCAGTGATAAATCTTCCTTCACCGGTAATGGGTGTTGAAAGCATGATCAAAGTTTTTGTAGGATCTAACAACGAACTCACTTCACAATATTCCGTTCGCGGGGGTAGCTATGATGAGAACCTTATTTATGTAAATGACTTTGAAATTTTCCGCCCCTATCTCGTTCGCAATGGGCAGCAGGAAGGTTTAAGTTTTATTAATCCTGAAATGGTTCGCAATATCAGTTTTTACAACGGCGGTTTCCAGGCAAAGTATGGCGATAAGATGAGTAGTGTGCTGGATATTCAATACAAAAAACCGAAACGTTTTGGCGGCTCTGCCTATGTAAGCATTTTGGAACAGGGGCTGCAACTTGAAGGCATTTCGAATAACAATAAGCTCAGCTATCTCGTTGGTGCCCGTAATCGCAGCAACAAAAATTTATTAAGCCGGCAGGAAACACAGGGTAATTATGTGCCTGCCTCATCCGACTTCCAGGCATTGATCAATTATCAATTTAATAATAAATGGCAGGCTGAATTCCTTGGAAATATTTCCCAGACAAAATTTACACTGGTTCCTGAATACAGCCAGCTTACTTCTTCCGTCTTTTCTCCTTATTTCACTGCTGTACTTGGCCTTGATGTATATTTTGAAGGACAGGAAAGAGACCAGTACAAAACAAATATGCTTGGGCTTTCCATCATCAATCAACCAAAAAAAGACCTGAGACTAAGATGGATGGTTTCAAGATTTGAAAATGATGAAGAAGAAAACATTGATATCGCCGGTGCCTATTTATTTGGTGAAAGAGATTTTGATAAAGCAAAACCAACTTTCGGTTTAATTGTAAATCCACTCGGCGCAGGGGTGTTTCATAATTTTACCCGCAATAAATTAAACATTGAGAACTGGAATGTATCGCACAAAGGAACGCTGGATAAAGGAAAAAATGTTTTTCAATGGGGAATTGGTTTTGATAAAACAGATATTAATGACAGGTTGAATGAATGGGAATTCCAGGATTCAGCCGGTTATTCACTTCCTTTCAATCCGGCCATTCTGCAGTTAAACAAAGTGATCAAGTCAACGGCAGCATTAGATGTCAATAAGATCTCAGGCTACTTCCAGGACAATTTGATCTTTGGTGATACAGCAAATTCATTCACACTGCAGGCTGGCATCCGGTACAATTATAATTCACTCAACAATGAATTCTTATTATCACCAAGAGTGGGTGCAAGCTGGCAACCAAAAGGTGGAAAAGATATCATCTTTCGTGCCGCTGCGGGCATTTATGATCAACCGCCGTTCTATCGTGAACTCAGAAGATATGATGGTACGGTGAATACAGATCTTAAGGCGCAAAAAAGTTTCCAGGTGGTTGGTGGCTTTGATTATAATTTTAAAAAAACCGACAAGCCGATGCGGATGACGGTGGAAGCTTATTATAAAAAGATGTGGGATGTTGTTCCTTATGATATTGACAATGTCCGCATTCGTTATTATGGCGAGAACAGTGCAAAAGCTTATGCTTACGGAATTGAAGGAAGACTCTTTGGTGAGCTGGTGAAAGACGCCGAAAGCTGGATCAGCGTTGGATTGATGGATACAAAAGAAAATATTAAGGGTGATTACTACCAGGAGTATACAATTGATACGCTCAACCAGGTGATCGACAGCACAACTGTTGAAGGTGGTTGGTTTCGCCGTCCAACAGATCGTACGCTTACATTCGGCATGTTCTTCCAGGATTATTTGGCTACCAATAAAAATTTCAGGGTTTATCTCAACATGATTTATGGTACCAATCTTCCGTATAATATTCCTGGCAGTGTAAAGTATCGTAATGGCGCTATCATCGAACCTTACATCAGGGTTGATATTGGCTTCAGTGCATTGTTGCTGGATGCCGATAGATCGAATCGTCGCAGCCACTCCCCATTCCGGAATTTTGAAAGTATCTGGGCCAGTCTTGAAGTGTTCAATCTTATTGATCGCTCCAATACCATTTCTTATATGCTGATAAAAGATTTCGCCAACAATGTTTTTACTGTCCCGAATCGTTTAACACCACGCTTAGTTAATTTTAAGATCGTAGCGAGATGGTGATGGTGGATTGTCCTAACGACAATACAAAATGTATAACACTACTTTATTGATT
>DASUTO010000189.1:0-25326 GCA_036374555.1 Chitinophagaceae bacterium | reverse complement strand
TTTTTGTCAATAGCTTTGAGTCCAAGTTCTTTTCCCAATTCCTCATAAGCGGGAACAAGAAAAGTTATTAGCTCATCGATCATCCAGGTTTTTACAATCCTTCTACCCGTAACCGGGTTTATAATTCCGGCGGCAACCCTTGAGGCAGAGTTGGGTTGATGATTATCTATTACAATAAATGACTTGTTCGCTTTTTCTAAATAATAACTTAGCCATGTTCCTGAAATGCCCTGACCTATAATGAGATATTCGGCTTGCATAGATGTCAAATATAAAATGTTCAATGCTCAAAGTTCAATTTTCAATGATCATTTATGAGCCATAAATTGAAAATTGAGCATTGTTAGTTGAGCATTGAACATTTTCTTCATTCTACACTTAACCTGATCCCTTCTGAGTGGCTACTAAACTCCGGCGCATACATGCACTGGATGTTAGTAATGCCATTGCTGAAGTTACCCGTGTGGGTTACGAATAAAGTATACTCAAACACATAAGTTCCTTTTCGTAAATAATCAAAAAAGAAACTAGTGCTGGCATCTTTAGTGGTTTCATAATAACCCAAACCTCCCTGCCACTTATAACTGCTTAGAACATTTACCGGCTCCAGGCAAGAGGCACGCATATCTTTCATGTGAACATATTCCATATCACGATCTACTCTTAGTTCAATTCTTACTTTTATTTTATCACCAACTTTTACAATGTCCCCTTCATTCACCGGGGTAAGTACCGGCCCACGATCAGTGTTGGTTTCAACAAAAAGTTTTTTATCCAGCTTTAAAGGTGTTGAGGCTGTTGTGATCTTATCAAGGTCCTCAAAATACTGCCAGTAAACGCCACCCCATGTTGTCGATATTGTTTGGTTTTTTATGGGTTGAACCGATACACTGATGTTCCCCATATTAGGAGTAACCAATGGGCCAGCGATCGATCTTTTGAAATAGCCAGTTCCGGCTTCTTCCTTATTATCTGTTGATGTTACTGCTGTATTCCCCAATTTAATTTCAACAACTGATTCATTAATCAATAGGTCTGTGCCTTGTAATAACAAAGCATAACATGCTTCGGCTGTAGCCTTTGTAGTTTTCCAGTTGGTGGTTTGTTTGTTTTTCAGCAACCAGGTTTTCAGATCGTCAATTGTTTTTGTGTCTTTGCTGATCTCGCTAAAGGCCTCAATTAATAAGGCTTGTGTTTCAACCGGGGCCTGGTGCCAGAACCATCCACCGCTATTCTCTTTCCAATACATTCCCAACTCTTCGTTATTGATACTTGTTTCTTTCAGCGATCTTAAAATGGCAGAAGGAGTTTTTGCATCAGCTGTTCTGAATAATGACAATGCGATCATCCCCTGCATGTATTTACTTTGCTTTGTCCATGTTAGCTGTGTACGGCTACGGAAGTAATTATATGCTGTATGTGATGCAGCAGGAATTTTTTGCTCAGCAAAAAAGCTACGCATGTATAAATATTGTATCTCGTAATAGCCTGGCGTATACTTGCTCAAATCAGTTTTATTCTTTTTTAATTCATCATATTGTTTTTTGATCTGCAGATCGAGATAGGGGATTGCAAGCTTAAGGATCGGTTCCAGCTTTTTAATATCAACTCCCAGTTTTTTCAGATGCCCAATGCCGGTAACAATATATTGAGTGATATAACGATTATCGGGGCCACCTTTGAACCAAACAAATCCACCATTCTCACTTTGCATTTGTTTTAGTTTTTCATAAGAGCTGTTCATTTCACTGCTCATCCTTATCATATCAAACAACAAAGTGATATTTTTCTTTTGTTGTTCTTCAGTTTTTGCCTGCAATACCCAGGGTGTTTCTTCAAGCAATACCGCTTTCAATTCCTGGTTCTTTTGTAGATTGCTTAATAACGCTGCCGTGTCTTTTGTATTCCAGCTTTCAAATATTTGTTTGATGCGCGGTGAAGCGTTTGCAATTTTTGACGCCAGGGCATTTGCATAATAGCGGTTCCAAGTCTGCTCTGAACATTCATAAGGAAATTCCATTAGATAAGGTAATGCTTGTACAGCATACCAGGCAGGGTTCGAGGTATATTCAACAGTAAGCGAATGATGCCGCAATGTTTCAGAATTTCCTGATGTCAACAATTTTTCAAATCTGAAATTCTTTGCTGGCTGATCTCTTAGGTTCAATGGAAGCGTTTCTGTTACCAGCATGCGATTTGTAAGCACAGGCATCGCGGCTTCCTCACCATCACTTACATTACCGGCCCTGGCAACAATACGCCATACTAATGCTTTATCAAATAAATAAGGAACCTGTATAGGAAATACTACTGCTTCACTTTGTCCTGCCGCTACCGTGAAATATTGGTTCGGGTACATATTATTGAACCAACCGCCTACCGATTCATTTGTTGCTGCATCAAACAATTGTAATTCGGCCTGGCCTGTAAATTCTTTATCGGTGAGATTTACAATTTTAGCGCTGAATTCCATTCTATCTCCTTCTCTTAAAAATCTTGGGGCATTCGGTTGTACCATCAATTGTTTTTGTGTAACAATTTCTTTACTGCTATATCCAAAGGCCAGTTCTTTTGTATGCGTCAATGCCTGGAACTTCCATCTTGTTAATGCTTCAGGTATTGTAAATGAAAACTCAATGTCGCCGTTTTCGTTTGTCCTTAGATCCGGAAAGAAGAAAGCGGTTTCATTGAAGTTTTTGCGAATTTGGATCTGATCAGGGGGAGTATCTGTTTTTTCTTTATCAAATTTATCTGCGACTCCATCGGCATTTGAGTCCAAATAATCGTTTCCGACATCTGCACTCATATCACGTTGAAAACTGACATTTCCTACTTGCATGGAAGGGGCGGCCATTTGTTCCATTACCTCTTCACCTCTGGCACCTTCTTTTTTAGATAATCGCATTAATCTTGGATTTCTGAATTCACTATATGCATAGTTCAAAGGATTCACCCACCAAAGCGGCTCAGCACTGTTTCTGTAATAAGGAGAGAAAACATAATAAGCCAATAATTCATCATAGCGCTTATCAAATGTTTTACCTTCTTTGATCGCTATATATTTTTGATTTGATTCAAGCTTTGAAAAATTCTGTGTGCCGTTCCAGCTTTTAAGGTTACTATAATAAGGCCATACTGAAGGTCTAAACCACCGGTGAGGATAAAACTGGTCAAGCGAAGCGTCATACATGCTCGCCAGGATCTCCGCCGCTACTTTTTCTTTTTTATAACCACTGATCTTTACTTTCCATTTTTCCTCACTGCCCGGTAAGGTTTTGTCTCTGAATGTTGCGTATTCAACCGTTAAATCTTTATTGGCCCAGCTGACATTTACCTTATGACCGAGCTGGTACACACGGTTATGTTTTACAAACATCCAACTCACACCATAACCACCGCGATCAGCCTCCGTAGTAGTAAATTCGAAATTTTTCTTTTCGTTGTTAAGATTGGTAAAGGAATAGGTTATACCTGTTTTATCCAGTTGCTGTACAATAAACAAGTTGTCCGCACTCGTTCCCAACTTTACAATGTCTTTTTCACCCGGCTCAATAGGGCCAGGTTTGGTTTGTGTCCATAAATATTTCGGGAAAGTAAGTTGATTGCTCTTTTCATCAATGAGCTCGATGTATTGCACATCTTTTATGTCTTCACCATCTTTATCTTTTGTAGTTATTTCGATCATGTACCAGCCTGGAGCAAATTGACCATTCATGATCGCCCATTTACCGTCGCTTTTTACCGAATCAGCTCTTTCAAAAACTTTGTTTTCTTTTTCCCAGCTTATGTGATCTGTTTCATTATCATATTCGTCGTAAGGGAAATGTTTTATATACTCTTCTTTACCCATTACAAACTGGTCCGGTCTTTCCCAATAGCGACTGCGTATCAGTCTTTTTTCTTCTTTCAAACCTGTAATGGTCACTTTCACGATAGCAGGTTCAAATTCACCATTCATATTTTCAGTGCGAATAAAAATTAATCTTAAGCTGTCAGCCGGGAGAGAGGATGGAATAACAGTTTTTAATAAAAGCGATTTATAACTTACCGAAACTGACAATTCACCACTTCTTGTTTCGCCGTTTATATCGGTTATGTCTGCGTAAACCCTATAATCAAATACTGGTTCAAATTTCTTTTGAATTTTCAGATCAGGTATTGCAGTAAACTCCACAACAAACTTTCCATCTTTATCAGTTTTTGTTTCGCCATGCGTGATCTCTAAGCTTTCACCCGGGGGTTGCCACCAACGACGGAATAACCAGGGATAAAGAAACCTTGCTTCACGGACGACACGGTATTTAACAGTGGCACCATCTATATTATTCCCGGCATAAGCTTTAGCAACCCCTGTCACTTTTATCTTATCGTTTACTTTATATGTTCCTTTTAATTTTTCATACTCAACAAAAAATTTCGGTCTTTTATATTCTTCAACACGAAATGTCGCCGGTGTAATGTCTTCTTTAATATAAATACTGAATTGACCATTCAATCCCCCCGAAGGCAATTGAAATTTTCCTGAAAAAGAACCATATTCGTTTGCTTTTACTTTTATTGAATCGATTTTCTGGTAATTGGCATCCCTCAGGTATAGCCATGTTTCATAATTTGAATTAACAGAGCCGGTCTTTTTTCTTGAATTACTGGTAACGGCAATACCTTTATAATATAATGTCTGCGCGGGACGATAAATACTTCGGTCAGTAAAAAGAAAAACAGAGGTTATGTCACCTGTTTCATCATTATTATTATCCCGGTAGTAATAGTAATCATTCAAAAAATCCTTAATAAAAAGTTTCTCACCATTAAATGAGATTTCCAGCTTATAAGATTCATTGCGATACCTGTTATTATCGTCTTTAGTTTTTTCCTTTTTAAAAAAGCCATGTTCATCAGTTTGGTACAATTTGCCCTTTTCTAAAGTATACTTGTATGCTTTATAATCATAACGTTGCTCCCAAACCTGTACCGAGGCTTTTGCAAGTGGTTTGCCATTATCACGGTTCAATACGAAATGATCCTCACCGCTGTTTACATAACTGATATTTGAAACATAAAACCCCCGGGCGCCGACAAGGGTATTCTTGTCTTTAAAATCTTTATCGTTGGCGGCTACCAACATATATTCACCAGCAGGTAAGCCATCTACTTTTATTTCGGCCTTATGTTCTTGCAGATCTTTTGTATCGGGAAGCAATTGTTCCCAACTACGTAATGGAATAGCGGCCGTTATCAGTTTCCAATATTCATCGCCTGATTTAGTCTCAATTTCTTTTTTCAGCGTCTCAGTGGGCTGAATGATGCGAAAGTAAATGGTGGACATATTATAATAATTCACCAATGCCCTGAAAGGTTGGGCCGGGATATTTACTTTTTCAATATTAAAACTAAAGCGTACTTGTGTGATACTGTTAAGCAGGTTGTAACAATTCACCCAACCTTCACTTTGTACTTTTTGTTTTAGAACTCTTTCACAAATTTCTTTGACTTTTATCCTGGTAAATCTTTCAGCGGAATCGCCATAAGGTTTGTAGTCGGTTGCTTTTACATTATAATATGCTGCTAAAAGATACCATGCCTGCGCTGCCGCGGGATGATCTCCGTATTGATTGGCAAGATGATTAATGGCATTAAAATAAAGCCTGTCTTTATCAGGATGCACAGAATTAAGATACACATATTCTACTCTTTTAATGTCTGCATCTATTAACGCATCAGGTTTGGCATCATTAATATGAAAAGCTAATAGCTTTTGGTAGGTCATTAGCGCTTTATGCTTAAGCGATAATGAATCGTTCGTAAGAAACTTTCTTGTAATAAAATCAGCAGCCGGATCAAAGGCGGAAGCCTGATCGATCTCAAATGCATAGGCCGGCTTTTTGATGTCTCTTTCATCAATGCTGAAATATTCAAGGGCACGATGAGCCAGCAGATCATATAATGTTGGGCGAAGGTTTCTTGTGTTTCCTTTCACAATAATTGCATCGAAAGGCTCCAGTTTGGTCTGCTGCAATAGTTTTTCATTTTGTGTGGATTGTAAATAAAGCTCACCGATCTTTTTATGAAAGTCCTCTGTATCCCAGGAACCGATATCATATTTCTGGTAATTATAAGTTTTTGTCCTGTTGTATAATTGATAACGATGTTGCTGAAAATAATTCCAATACAATTCAGCCAATATATTTTTTAAGACGGAGGCAACGGGTTGTTTACTGTTGATGATCTCTGATTCAATTTCCCTGATCGAAAGCATTTCATTATTCTCGCGGTTCTCAGATTGCAAACCGGTCATATATATAAGTGCCTTGATCACCTGTGCATCCTGCTTTTCTTTTTTGGCGAGATCATATATCTTTTTTACTTCGGTAAAGGCAGATTTAGGGAGATTCTTTTTAGCAAAAGCTTCCACTTTCTTCCATTCTTTCTCATAGGTCTTCACAGGAGCCTGGGAGTAGCCGTTTGTTACCAGAATACAAATAAAAACTACCAGCGACGATAAGGTTTTCAATGGTTGCATCAACATGCCGTTAAATTTTTTTTACAAGATAGTACTATCAATGCTTATGAGATGCGGAGAAGAATGATTTTTCATAAACGGCTATGATCATTAGCCAATAATTGTTAAACGATAAAGGCTGTTTAGCCTTTAACGTTTTCTTCAATAGCAATGGCACGCCATTGGAATAATTGCAATAGAACAAAATTGTTCACCTCAAAACAAAATATATGAAGATAATTTTTACCCTTTTACTAAGCACCGTTTTCTCACTTGCTTCAATGGCCTACGACGGTACCCGCCTTACCGTCACCAGTGTTAGTAATAACAAAATGTTTGTTGAAGTTGACGGCCGCCGGTTTAATCTTAATGGAAATACTGTTTCCATAAGCAGCATTCGTCCCGGTACACATACCGTGCGAGTGGTGCGTGAACTAAAAAGAAAAGCTGGTTGGAATCCTGGTAATGGAAACAGGAGAGAAGAAACCATTTATAATATCAAGATAACATTCAGGAATGGTTATCACTTCGACATCCTTGTCAACCGGTTTGGAAAAGTTTTAATTGATGAACGCAGAATGGATCCCAATGACGAATGGTATGATGAGGATGATTCTTATGACAGGAATGATGACCGCGGCAGGGATTGGGATGATGCCCGTAATAATGATCGCGATCCTGACGACAGAGACTATGGTAACAATGATCGTGATAGCAGGGATAACCGTGATTATGATGATGATCGCAATGATGCTGATCCCGGGTTTGAGGATAATTATAGCCGGGCAATGAACAACAACGATTTCGCCCAGGCAAAAGAAAGCTTGCGCAGGGAGTGGTTTGAGAACACAAGACTGCAAGCAGCAAAGCAGATCATTGATCAGAATTATTTCACCAGCAAACAGGTAAAGGAAATGGTGTTATTGTTCACTTTTGAGAATAACAGGTTGGACATTGCCAAGTATGCCTATGGCAAAACAGTGGATAAAGGAAATTATTTCGTAATGAAGGACGCCTTCACATTCAACAGTAACAAGGAAAAGCTGAGCGAATATATCCGTGAATACAAATAAATATTTAAGAACTGCGCCGGGCTTCCGGCCGGTTTAGAAAACTAAAATGTTCTTGTATTAACTAAAACAAATTATATGAAAACGATCCTGACCCTTATTGCATTTATTTCGATCTCATCGGTTGCTTTGGCTGGAGAAAAACATCCATCAGTAACCATTACTTCAACCGGTGAATACAAAATAGTAATTGATGGAAAGCATTTCAATAATGAAAAGAAGGTCTCTTTAACAGATCTGAAGAAAGGAATACATTATATCGATGTATGGAAAAAGAAGAAAGGATTGTTTGGCGGCAAGTATAAGCTCGTTTCATCAAAACAGTTTGAGCTGGAAAATAAAGATCTCGATATCGATGTGAATTTTTCAGGTTATATCACCATCGGTAAACAAGGAAAAGGGTGGGATGGGGATTATTGGCTTAATAAAGACAAAAAGAAGAATTCGACATTAAAATAAAAAATGATTAAAGAATGTACCGGTTTATTAATAGAAATTGGTCTGAGCGATACCGGTAAACTCTGGCCGTTCACCTTAAAATTTAAAAAAATGAAAACAATTTTGACATTGGCAGCAGGTTTACTGCTCACTTTATCAACCATGGCAGCCGACAGGCCTCCATCAGTAACAATTAAGTCAAACAGGAACTATGAAGTAGTTATTGATGGCCGCACTTATCGTAATGACAACACGATTCGTATTGACAGAATGCGTCCAGGCATGCATTCGATCAAAGTGTACGAAAGGAGTCGCGGAATTTTTGGAAGAATGCGTCTTGTTTCAGCAAAGAACTTCATTGTAAGAAATAATGACCTTCGCATCACTGTTAATTATTCAGGTTATGTAGATATTGATGAAAGACGCAATGGAAGAGGATATGATAGAAATGATAGGCGTTGGGATGGTAATGACAGGGATTGGGATCGTAATGACAGGGATGGTAGAAACCGTGGATTCTGATTGACAATATGCAATTAGCAATAAGCAACGAGCCTCTTTATTTGAAGAGGCTCTTGTTATTTAAAGGTAAGTTGATTTGCATGTTGCCAATTGCATATTGGCGACTAAAGATCTACCATTCACGAAATAACTTCTTTCATTTTCTTCCCGATATCAGCAGGACTTTGCACCACATGAATCCCACATTCAGCCATAATTCTCATTTTAGCAGCAGCAGTATCATCAGCTCCGCCGACGATAGCACCAGCATGTCCCATACGACGACCGGGCGGGGCAGTTTGCCCGGCAATAAAACCAACAACCGGCTTTTTATTTCCTGATTCTTTTATCCAATAAGCTGCTTCAGCTTCCATGCCACCACCGATCTCGCCGATCATTACGATGGCATCAGTGTCTGTATCATTCATAAAAAGTTCGATAGCTTCTTTAGTGGTAGTTCCGATGATCGGATCGCCACCAATACCAACTGCGGTTGAAATGCCAAGACCCGCTTTTGCAACCTGGTCAGCAGCCTCATATGTAAGCGTTCCTGATTTTGAAACGATACCAATTCTTCCTTTTTGAAAAACGAAACCGGGCATGATACCGACTTTACATTCATCAGCAGTAATAACACCCGGGCAATTTGGGCCTACTAATCTTGCATTGGTCGACTTCAAAAAATTTTTCACTTTCACCATATCCTGTACAGGAATGCCTTCGGTAATGCAAACAATAAGTTGCACACCTGCTTCAGCTGATTCCATGATGGCATCAGCAGCAAAAGCCGGTGGTACAAAAATGATACTTACATCGGCGCCTGTCGTTTTTACACAATCAGCAACCGTATTAAAAACAGGTTTATCCAGATGCTTTTGTCCGCCTTTACCCGGAGTAACCCCACCCACCACATTCGTTCCGTATTCGATCATCTGGGTAGCATGAAAAGTTCCTTCGCTGCCGGTAAAACCCTGTACTAAAACTTTGGAATTTTTATTTACAAGAATGCTCATAGATCGATTTAAAAGTTGGGCGAAGATAGTGAATGGTGAATAGTGAATGGTGATGGGAAGGAGATTTTTTATGAGCCCAACAGATTGCTACTATCAGGCTCCCGTTGCGACGCTCCTTTCAACTTTCAATTCAATATTAAATACATGCGTCACTTCCGATAGCTATCGGAATTACCGGGAGCGGAGTGAAGGGGTCGCACTCTTGTACTGTTTATAATTTATTGGTAGCCCCAGGTAAGCGAACCCCAATAGCTTTGCCAATCACAAACGGGATTGTCGAATAGTCTTTCCATTTTTACAGTGCTGATCATCCATTTGCCAGTTGTGGTAACAGGAAAAACAATTTCTCCTTTGCTATCAGTTTTCAACTCTTTCTTTACAGTTTTATTTTTCACCCTGTGCCAGGCCTTTATAAGTGTATTGGGAAGAGGGGAGCCTTTATAATAAATTTTTACTCTCAGCAGCTCTTTATTTTTAAGTTGATAAGGATTAGCGGAAGGAATAATGTCAATAGGCATTGATGTCGTAATTCCGAAACTCTGATCTTTTACTTCGCCAACCTGGAGAATAGTTTTTGCGCAGCGCTGGTAAAATTCAAGGCCATTGCATCCCATCTCGTTATTTTTTTTCCTGTATTCAAGTGCATCTGATAATCCATCTTCTTCAAGATATTCATTGAAAGCTCCGGGTTCAAGGTTTATAAAAGAATTATTGCTGTTGAATGCAATGAGATTAGTGCCTTCATCGATCATAAAATATTCCACTGAATCACCTTCTGCTTCGGTTACAACAGGTGTAAGATCGTCACTGACACCACCAAAATATATTTTCAGAGACTTTATTCTTTCCTTATTTCCGGTCCAATTCTCGCCATCAAAATTTTCACCCACCAAAAAACGAATATTAACCTTTTCGGACCTCTTATAAATAAATTTATCAGGGTTTAACCAAAACTCATGTGCAGAAAGTAAAGTATAAAGGATAAATAGAGTAAAGAAAGTAAATAGTTTCCTCTGTATCATATTTGCAAATTAGCAGATCAGCACCTTAGCAAATTATTTTATCATATCATCAATATTCCTGTCATTGGGCATTTTACCGGTCTCTTCCAGCATCCGCATTTCTTTTGCATCCTTTAAAAATTCAGAAGCAAAAATAAATTCGTTGAGGCGTTGGTTCTTACTGAAAATGATTTGTTTGTTAGAGCCTTCCCATTCTTTCCTGCCCTGGTACATATATAAAACATAACTTCCAACTTCCATCACACTGTTCATATCATGGGTGTTTACGACGGTGGTAATATTATATTCCAGCGTGATCTCTTTGATCAACCTGTCAATCACCAAAGAGGTTTGTGGATCAAGCCCCGAATTGGGCTCATCACAAAAAAGATATTTCGGATTTAAAACAATGGCTCTTGCAATACCCACCCTTTTTTTCATACCACCACTAAGCTCGGCCGGAAATTTTTTATTGGTGTCTTTTAAATTTACACGATCCAGCACTTCATTTACTCTTTCTAATTTTTTTCTGGTGGGCCATGTCGTAAACATATTCAGCGGGAACATCACATTTTCCTGCACGGTTAAGCTATCAAACAATGCCGAACCCTGGAAAAGCATACCGATCTGTTTACGGATCTCGGTCTTTTCATTGCGGTTCATTTTTGTAAAGCTCTCACCGCTGTATAAAATTTCACCCTCATCTGGTTCAAACAAGCCCACCATACATTTCATCAAAACAGTTTTCCCGCTTCCACTTGTACCAATAATGAGGTTACATTGGCCATCCTTCATTACAGCGCTTACATCTTCGATGACAACCTTATCACCAAAACTTTTCTTTATGTTTTTAACTTCGATCATTGTTATAATAATAATGCTGCCAGCATATAATCAGCAAATAAGATCATGATGCAACTTATAACTACTGCTTTTGTACTTGCTCTTCCTATTTCTAAGGCACCGCCTTTTACATAATAACCAAAGTAAGCAGAGATACTTGAAATAATAAAAGCAAATGTGTAGGCTTTGTATAAAGCAAATATTACATTGTAGGGGGCAAATGCCTCTAATAATCCCTGGTCGAATATAGCAGGAGGGACAATACCGGTCATTGAGCCGGCTAATCTGCCGCCCCAAATTCCCAGGACACCGGCAATTATCACAAGCATCGGGATAACGACTAATGCAGCAATGATTTTTGGAAGGACCAGATAAGTTTTTGAATTGATGCCCATAATTTCCAGCGCATCTATTTGCTCACTCACTCGCATATTTCCCAATTCGCTGGCAATTTTACTGCCAACCACGCCAGCTAATACAATACAAACCAGTGTAGGAGCAAATTCAAGGATAACAGTATCTCTTACAACTTGTGCAATTACCGACAGGGGAATAAGCGGGCTCACAAGCTGGTAAGCTGTCTGAACAGTAGAAACCGCCCCCATAAAAATTGAAATGATAACGACGATACCAAGAGAACCGATCCCGATCTCAGAGCATTGATGAATAAATTCTTTCCAGTACATTTTTGCATTTTCAGGACGGGAGATCATGCCCCCCAGCATCAACAGGTACTGGCCAATATCTCTGAAAATTGTCATAGCTGCAATATACTCTAAGGAGGCGAAAGAGACAAAGCGATAACGATGTAAGTAATTAACAATTAATAATTAAAAATTAAGAATTACTTAGAGACGCATCTAGATATCAGTGCTTTTCTCTTTTCTAAATCTCTTCCACCATCTTGATTTCTGAACGATCTCTTCTGTAGGAACTTTACTTTTTTGTGCATCGACAACAGCGATCAATGCCATATTAATTATGCTGCGTACTGAACTGCCGAGTTGTAAAATATGAACAGGTTTTTTTAAACCCAATAGGATAGGGCCAATAGCATCAGCAGTGCCCAGTTCTTTTAAAAGATTATACGTTACATTTCCCGCAGCCAGATTGGGGAAGATCAGCGTGTTCACGTTTTGATCTACGAGTTCGCAGAAAGGATAGTTCTCTTTCATCAGCTCATTATTGAAAGCTACACTTGCCTGCATTTCTCCATCTACAATTAATGAAGGCATTTTTTGCTTTACGAGTTTTCTTGCATCCGCAACCAATTTTGCTTCCGGCGAATTGCTGCTGCCGAAGTTTGAATAACTAAGCATCGCAATCCTGGGTGTAATATTGAATTGTCTTACTTCTTTTGCCACCATTAATGTAATATCCGCCAGCTCCTCCGCCGTTGGATTAAAATTTACCGTTGTATCAGCGAGGAATAAGGGGCCTTTCTTTGTCAACATCAAATACATGCCCGCAATTTTCTTTACCCCTTCTTCAGTTCCTATTGTATGTAAAGCCGGGCGAATGGTATCAGGATAGTTTTTTGCCAACCCGGAGATCATACAATCAGCATCACCACATTCCACCATCATGCAACCGAAATAATTCCGGTCACGCATCACTTTTTTTGCTTCATAAGCATTGAAACCTTTTCTTCCTCTTTTATGAAAAAAAATTTCTGCATATAAATTTCTTTTTTCTTCTGTTTCGGTACTTCTTGGATCAAGTATGGGTAATCCCTCGATATCAACACCGCCTGCCGAGGCTATCAATTTTATTTTCGTTTCATCACCAAGCAAAATTGGATAACCTACACCTTCATCATATACGATCTGTGCAGCTTTGAGAATTTTTAAATTATCCGCTTCCGCAAATACAATTCGTTTTGGATTTCTCCTTGCTTTCGTACCGATCACACGAAGTACCTGGTTATCTAAGCCAAGCCTGCGATTGAGCTCATTTGCATAGGCATCCCAATCTTCAATTTTATGCTTGGCTACACCACTTTCAATGGCAGCTTTTGCCACCGCCGGGGCAACCGTAGATAGCAAACGTGGATCAAGTGGTTTTGGAATAATATAATCAGCGCCAAATAAAATATTTTTTTCACCATACGCCATATTCACAATATCTGGTACGGGGGATTTCGCTAATTCGGCTAATGCTCTTACCGCTGCCAACTTCATGGCTTCATTGATCTGGTTAGCCCTTACATCCAATGCGCCACGGAATATATAAGGAAAGCCCAGCACATTATTTACCTGGTTAGGATAATCGCTGCGTCCAGTGGCCATGATCACGTCTTTTCTTGCACCCGTTGCATCTTCCCAGCTTATTTCAGGATCGGGGTTAGCCATGGCAAATACAATTGGATTTTTTGCCATTGACTTTACCATGTCAGGCGTTACACAATTACCAACACTTAAGCCAATAAACACATCAGCATCTTTCATTGCTTCTGCCAGTGTCATTTCGCCTTTTGCATTAGCATAATTATGTTTCAGCTCATCAATATCAGTACGGTCTTTATGTAAAACGCCCTTGCGGTCAAACATCAGGAAGTTTTCATGTTTGGCCCCAAGTGCTTCATATAAGCGACTACAGGAAATTGCTGCCGCCCCGGCGCCATTCACAACAAACTTTGCTTTTTCAATTTTCTTTTTTTGAATTTCCAATGCATTCAATAAGGCCGCGGCTGAAATGATGGCGGTTCCATGCTGATCATCATGCATTACCGGGATATGCATTAATTCCTTGAGCTTTTTTTCTATAAAAAAACATTCAGGGGCCTTGATGTCTTCAAGATTGATACCCCCAAAAGTTGGTTCAAGGGCCTTGACAATTTCAACAAACTTATCCGGATCTTTTTCGTTGATCTCTATATCAAACACATCAATGTCAGCAAATATTTTAAACAGCACACCCTTTCCTTCCATCACCGGTTTGCCAGCCTCGGGACCAATATCACCAAGTCCAAGTACTGCTGTACCATTACTGATAACAGCAACAAGATTTCCTTTGGCCGTGTATTTATAAACATCTTCCGGGTTAGCAGCAATTTCCTTGCATGGTTCTGCCACACCAGGGCTATACGCAAGGGACAGATCTCGTTGGGTCTTCGCTTCCTTGGTTGGAACTACTTCAATTTTTCCGGGTCTTCCTTTTGAGTGATACTCGAGAGCCTGTTGTTTGCGGAGTTCGTTGGGTTGCATAAATAATTTTTATGTTACCGGTTTTAGCTGTCATAAATTTTATTTGACAAACTAATTACTACTATTAGACTTTTCTTGCGACGCTCCATTCATCTTCCTGTTTTCTATGTTGCACATAAGAGCATCACAACTTTCACCGGTATGACAAGCAAATGGGAGTGCAATGTACAAAATAATCGAGCTTATCAATATGTTATCATTTGTTCGCATTTATTGATATGCGATACAGGAATGAGAGGGGGATGAAAAAATTATTGTTTAGTAATTTTCAACTCAGCCTTTCTTTGACTATCAGGTATAGGATCAGCAACTGTACCCGGGTAAGGTAAAAGATTTACAAACTCAATTTTATACCCAGCTATAACCGTGTCTTTAGTATAGTTAGGCTTCATGGTTATAGTTGAAAGATTAAAGCGATGGGCATCGTTATTTTTAGTAAAAGAAAATGTGGCGGTAGCTGCACCCTGCCAGATACACATTGCATTTGCCGGACAACGTGAATCAGATACAACGGCATCAAAACTAAGTTTCACTTTCTCGCCTTCAATACGCCCTTCAGCAGCTTCATGAAGTTTAAGTTCGATGGAGCC
This sequence comes from Chitinophagaceae bacterium, assembly GCA_036374555.1. GTDB lineage: Bacteria > Bacteroidota > Bacteroidia > Chitinophagales > Chitinophagaceae > VBAS01. The sequence goes on along the minus strand of DASUTO010000189.1, from coordinate 10,165 downwards.
TTCTTGCAATCGCTTATCAGCCGATTTTGAACAGGAATTACCAAGGGTAATGGTAGCTATCAATAGGATAATTAAAAAGGTTTTCATTTGGCTGTTTTTAGATCTGACACGACATAATATACCATCGTTGCATTTGTTACTATATTTTAACACAAGTTCCGAGCCACGCCATTAATCCCATTCCCACTTCAATCGCATTTTCATCAATATTAAAAGTAGGAGTATGAACTCCTGAGGTAATCCCCTTTTCTTTATTCATTACCCCAACACGATAAAAACAAGCGGGTATTTGCTGTGCGTAATACCCAAAATCCTCGGCACCCATCCGTAACTCTGTTTCTTCTACGTTTTCACTTCCCAGGAATTCAGTTGCTGCATTTTTAACAGTGTTATTCAACTCATCATTATTAATTACGGCAGGATAACCTTTATCAATATGCAGAACAAGTTCACCACCCATGCTATGCACAAGGTCCTTCGAAATTTTTTCTATAAGCTGATGTGCTTCCACTCTCCATTTTTCATCCATTGCACGAAATGTTCCCATCAGTTTTACTTCATTTGGAATTACATTGGTTGTAGCGCCACCCTGGAAAGATGTGATCGATAAAACGGAAGGATAAAATGGATTTGCGTTCCGGCTTACTACTTGTTGGAGACTTATGATCAAATGCGAAGCGATCAGGATCGGGTCAACACATAAATGCGGTGACGCAGCGTGACCACCTTTTCCTTTTATAGTGAAATAAAGTTCATCAGCGCTGGCCATTACTTTGCCACTTCTGAAACTTGTTTTACCAACCGGCATACCTGTATGTACATGCATGGCAACGATACCGGAAGGCTTTGGATTTTCCAGCACACCTTCTTTTATCATATAGCTGGCGCCGCCCGGGTTTTTTTCTTCGCCCGGCTGAAAAATCAGTTTGATGGTTCCCTGCCATTCATTTTTTAATTCACTTAAGATCTTTGCAGCTCCAAGCAGGCAAGTCGTATGCACATCATGTCCGCAGGCATGCATGATGCCTTTCCTGGTCGATCTGTATGGAACATCATTTTCTTCGAGTATTGGCAATGCATCAATATCAGCCCGGATAGCAAATACGCGGCTATCGGGATCTTTTCCTTTTATCAACCCGACAACACCTGTTGTTGCTTTTACTTCATAAGGAATTCCAAATTCGCCCAGCTTGCTTTGAATGAATTTTGAAGTTTCAAATTCCTGGTAGCTCAATTCAGGGTTAGCATGAAGATGATGACGTATCGAAATAAATTCTGCAGAATATTCTTTTGCCAGTTTCTTGATTTTATTCCTCATCCGGCAAAAATAACGATTGAACAGGAGCTTTATAAAAAGTGATCAGTTACGGCTAACTGCCTCTGCTTCTTTATCTTTATCCAGCTTTAGCTCAATTGTATCATTCATGATAAAAACGCCTTTAGGGAAATATTTTTGGAGTCTTTCCTGGTAATCCTCGGCTTCTTTCCTGTCCTTAAAATTTCCAACTTTTAATTTAAAATAGGGTGCCTGGTAGAGAAGGTAAGATTTTAATTCGGGGAAATAAGTGTACACTTTCGTTTTCGCGGCAGCAGCTTCTTCTCTGTTATTGGTGTTGAGCACAAGCAGGCGATAACCTTTGCCAACACGTCGTGCATCCCGGGTTGTTTCTTCATTGATCTGAATTTGCTTTTTCACCAACAGATCGATGCGTGGGTCCTTATGTACAATTACTGAGGGAGTATCAATTGTTTTTTGCCAGGTCGTATCCTGGGAAAATGAATTGAGAGAGAAAAGAAAAGCCGCGATTAAAAAAATCTTGTTCATAAAATTCGTTGTGCAAAAATATAGCCAAATACAGGAGATTAGTAGCCACCGCCTGATCCGGCAATATTCTCAACCGGGTGCCAGGTGGTTTTTATTTCCTGCGTATCTAAAATGAAATAAGGTGATTGTCCCTGGTCGGTATTCCATTTTATTTTATCATAAAAGATGATACGTTTCAGGTTCAAGGCACTTTTTTCCTGCATCAGCTTTTTTAATTCAGAATCATTTTCGCAGAAAATGGTTGCATTTACATCCATGTGATCAACAAACCATGTGGCCAGTTCAGAAACTTTTCCCGTTAAAATATTTATTACGCCGCCGGGCAGATCAGATGAGTTCAATACTTCAGCAAAAGTGACTGAGCAAAGAGGTTTTGTTTCTGAAGCCAGCACCACACAAGTACTGCCACCGGCGATCACCGGAGCTATAACAGAAACTAATCCCAGCAACGAATCATTTTGCGGTGCAATAATAGAAACGACACCGGTTGGTTCCGGAACGGAGAAATTAAAATGTGAACTTGCAACGGGATTTACGGCACTAAAAAGCTGCTGGTATTTATCACACCAGCCTGCATAATATATAAGGCGATCAATTGCCAGGTTTAACTCCTTCTCCGCTTTTCCTTTTGATGAATCCTGTTGGATAAGCTCTGCAATGAATTGTGCTTTTCTTCCTTCCAGCATTTCCGCCATCCGGTAGAGAATCTGTCCACGATTAAAAGCTGCCCTTGTACTCCAGCTTCCATAGGCACTTCTTGCAGCAACAACTGCATCACGAAAATCTTTTCTTGAGCTCAGGCATACATTGGCTAATTTTCTTCCATCGCTATTTGTTGGTGTATAGTATCGGCCGGACTCAGTTCTCGGAAACTGTCCGCCAATATAAATTTTATAGGTCTTCAATACTTCCAATCTTTTTGAAGAAGTTTTTTTCTCCAACCCATTTTCACTGATGCTCAAGGAAGATTTTTTAATTAATGCTTTTCCCATATTTTATTTTTTGCTCACAGATTTCTCAGACTTTCGCAGATCATCTTCTGTGTTAATCCGTGTAATCTGTGAGAGCTATCAATTTATAAGATTTAAATAAGGTAACAACCCATGCAACCCGCCCTCTCTTCCGTAACCGCTTTCTTTATAACCGCCGAAAGGAGAACTTGGGTCAAACTTATTAAAGGTGTTTGCCCAGATCACACCGGCTCTCATTCTTTTAGTCATATTAAAAATTTTAGAGCCTTTATCTGTCCACACACCGGCACTTAATCCATAAGGTGAATTATTTGCTTTTTCAATTACTTCATCATCTGTCCTGAAAGTGAGGATAGCCAGCACTGGTCCAAAGATTTCTTCCTGTGCAATGCGGTTGCTCTGTGCAACATTTGTAAACAAAGTTGGCGGGCACCAAAAACCTTTGCCCGGCAATTGACAACTGCTCTGATACATTTCACTTCCTTCTGCTTCCCCGATCTTTATATACTTGTGTATTGTTTCCAGTTGCTGTCTTGAATTTATAGCACCGATATCCGTGTTTTTATCCATTGGGTCACCAACGATCAATGATTCGATCCTGTCCTTCAACTTTCTTATTACTTCTTTTGCTACTGATTCCTGCACATACAATCTTGAACCGGCACAACAAACATGGCCCTGGTTAAAATAAATTCCATTGATGACACCTTCGACAGCCTGGTCAATTGGCGCATCTTCAAAAATTATATTGGCGGCTTTACCACCCAATTCCAGCGTTGCCTTTTTATTAGTACCAGCGATTGCTTTTTGAATTATTTTTCCAACATCAGTTGATCCGGTGAATGCAATTTTATTTATATCAGGATGATTAACGATAGCAGCCCCGGTTGCCCCGGCGCCGGTAATTATATTTACAACTCCCGGTGGAAGGTCAGATTCCTGGATTATTTCGGCAAGCTTCAAGGCAGTTAATGAAGTTGTCTCAGCCGGTTTTAATAAAACTGTATTTCCCGTTGCCAATGCAGGATCAATCTTCCATGCGGCCATAAGCAAAGGAAAATTCCATGGAATGATCTGTCCTGCCACACCAAGTGGTTCTGTTTGACGATTAGGAAAAGCATATTCAAGTTTATCTGCCCAACCCGCATAATAGAAAAAATGATTTGCCGCGGTTGGTACATCAAAGTCACGGCTTTCACGGATCGGTTTGCCACCATTCAACGTTTCAATGATCGCCAACTCTCTTGCTTTTTCCTGCACCATTCTTGCGATCCGGAAAATATATTTTGCTCTTTCCTTCGCCGGCATTTTTTTCCAAACCTTTTCATATGCTTTTCTTGCAGATGAAACCGCCTTATCAACATCAGCAACATTTGCTTCTGCTACCTTGCTGAGCGTTTCTTCAGTTGCCGGATTGATGGTATCAAAATATTTATTACCCGAGGGTTTCATCCACTCACCATTAATAAAAAGATCGTATTGAGGCTTGATGCTTGCTGCGCTTTTACTTTCAGGCGCCGGAGCATATTGCCATGTATCAAACTTTAGTTTGATGGTATTGTTTTTCTTTTTTGAAATTGTTTTCGGCATGCAATTTTTTATTTATGATGTCAACTGTATTGCTACTATTTAACTTCTGTTGCGAAGCTCCGTTCCAGGTTCTGTTCGCTTCTCAGCAATAAGCGTCGCAGTTTACCAGGAGCGAAGCGACGGGTCGCACTCTTATAGTTCCTATGCTTCTATTCAACAATTATTCGATCTTAACTTATCTCGTATTTAATGTTGAACCCCCTACGGGGTTCTTTTAAAAATTTATTCATTTAATCCCCGGGTTAAAACCCGGGGCTATTAATATTTTATCCCCGCGGGATAATGAATTTCTCAGAACTATAAATACTCTCCAACCAAAGTCTCTCCGCCTCAGGCGGAGGACAGGGGGTTTTTAATCAACCGAAAAATAATTCGCTGCCTGGTAAACCCCTGTTTTTTCTTTCATTATCTGCATCAGCACATCATTTGCCAAACTACTGGCGCCAAATCGAAACCAATGATTATTCATCCAGTCTTCACCCAATGTTTCTTTCAGCATTACTAAATAATGTAAAGCCAGTTTGGATTTTGAAATTCCACCAGCCGGTTTCATACCAACCATTTTTCCCGTCTTATAATAAAAATCCCTGATGGCTTCCAGCATAACCAATGTCACAGGCATTGTTGCAGCCGGTTGTATTTTTCCAGTTGACGTTTTTATAAAATCTGCACCAGCATGCATAGCAATATCACTTGCACGTCGAACTTTATCCATGGTCCCCAGCTCACCTGTTTCTAAAATAACTTTTAACCTTGTCCCGCCTGAGACGGGACCACATGCTTCTTTGATGGCAGCTATCTCATCAAACACAAAATTGTATTCACCTGAATGAAATTTACCGCGACTGATAACCATATCCACTTCATCAGCGCCTTGTTCAACTGCATATTTTGTATCACGGATCTTAACCTCTTTCGGTGCCTGCCCGCTTGGAAATGCGGTAGCTACTGATGCAACATTGATTCCGGAATCACCCAATGCTTTTTTCGCCACTTTCACCATAGACGGATAAACACAAACTGCCGCGACAGTTGGTAAACCCGGCAATGCATCATGCAAATGCATTGCTTTATAACAAAGTTGTTTCACCTTACCATCTGTATCTTTTCCTTCAAGTGTTGTAAGATCGATCATGTTGAGCACAAGCTTCAGCCCATTCAACTTTGTTTCCTTCTTTATACTCCTTTTTGTAAAACGGGAAGCTCTTTCTTCTACACCCACCTGGTCGATCCGGGGAGACAAACTAAAATCAGGTATTGTAATTAATGATTTGATGCCCGGCATATGGAAAAAATTGATTGTGCTCAAAGGTAACCAAAGTTTATAGCCCTGACAATGTCAGGTTTTTTTGAAAACAGGTGACGATTTTCATGGCAAAAGTCCTCTTATAAAGTCTTTCTTCAGGTTTGAGCCAATTGTTATAAATTCGGCGTCCCTATTCGCAAGTTCTTTTTTTAAAAAAACATCTTATTTCAAAAAACTAATCGCAATGAGAAAATCTCTGTTTATCTACAGGTTGGTTTTTGTGTTGGCATTTTTCCCGGTCGCTTCTAATCTTTTTGGGCAGGCCACGTTTCCTGAAAATGGAGTCGTTGATCCAAGACACGGCACTTTTGCTTTCACAAATGCAACTATTGTAAAAGACGTAGCAACAACACTCAATAATGCTACCATGGTTATTAAAGACGGAAAGATCATTTCCGTTGGTACCTCGGTAAAAATCCCTGCAGGTGCAGTTGAAATTGACTGCAAAGGCAAATTTATCTATCCTTCTTTTATTGACATTTATGCCGATTATGGGACTTCGCTGCCTGCACAACAAACGCAGGCTGGCGGTGGAGGAGGCGGTGGATTTTTTGCCCAGCAGCAATTTTTATCGAATGCCAAGGGTCCTTATGGCTGGAACCAGGCTATAAAAAGCGAAGCCGATGCATACAAAGTTTTTACAATTGATGATGCCAAAGCAAAACCTCTTCGTGAAGCGGGATTCGGCACAGTGTTAAGCCACATGAGAGATGGTATATCCCGTGGTACCGGTTCAGTTGTCACACTTGCCAATTCTAAAGCAAACCTCGTGATGCTAAAAGAAAAAGCCTCTGCTCATTATTCTTTTAGTAAAGGCACATCAACGCAAAGCTACCCTGGCTCTATGATGGGAACCATTGCGTTGCTTCGTCAATCATTCCTCGATGCCCAATGGTATAAACAAAGACCAGTTGAAGAAGGGGTGAATATCAGTTTGCAGGCATGGAATGATAACCTCTCTTTACCACAGATTTTTGATGCAAATGATAAGTGGAACTGTCTTCGTGCAGACAGGATCGGCGATGAGTTTGGAGTACAATATATTTTAAAAGGTGGCGGAAATGAATACCAGCGGATTAAAGAAATGAAAGCCAGTAATGCTACATTTATTATTACACTCAATTACCCGCAAGCACAGGATGTTGAAGATCCTAACGAAGCAAGATTTGTTTCTCTGAACGATATGAAACATTGGGAAATGGCACCGGCAAATGCTGCGTCATTTGAAAAAGCCGGAATTAATTTTTGTCTTACAACAGCTGATCTTCGAAGCATACCTCAATTCTGGACAAATCTTCGCAAGGCGATGGATTATGGGTTAAGTGAAAGCAAAGCAATGGAAGCTTTGACAAAAACTCCTGCAACGCTGCTTGGTATCTATGATAAAGTGGGAAGTCTTGATGAAGGTAAGATCGCCAATTTTATTATTACAAGCGGTCCGGTATTCAATGAAAAATCTGTGATCATTCAAAATTGGGTACAGGGAGAAAAATATTCTGTAAAAGAAGATGCATGGACAAATATTGCGGGCACTTATAAACTCACAGTGAATACACCTGCCGGCACCGAAACTTACACACTCGATGTAAAATCAAATAGCTCATTGAACATGTTTGGAAAAGATACCATGAGTACAAGATTCACGTATGATGGAAAAGCGGTGAAGCTTAGCTATGCACAAATGCAGCGCAGGCAAAGAGGTGGCGGTGGCCCCGGCGGCGGATTTGGTGGCGGTGGTTTTGGCGGAGGACAACAAGCTGCATTACCAGCATCTGCAACAAGACTGGCTGGTTATAGCAGTGGCACAGAATGGAACGGCACAGGAACTGATTCTTTAGGAAATTCGCTGACATGGACAGCCATCTTAGAAAAAGCTGCCGACGTAAAACCCGACACTGTAAAGAAAAAAGATCCGATAGCAGCTGGGAAAGTTTTGTATCCTTTTATGCCTTTTGGTTTTGAAGAAGGAAGCCAGCCAAAACAAGAAATTATCCTGATCAGGAACGGAACAGTTTGGACAAATGAAAAGGAAGGTGTTCTTCAGAATACGGATGTTTTATTAAAAGACGGAAAGATCGCAGCTATCGGAAAAAATCTTTCTGATGCAAATGCAAAAGTTATCGATGCTACCGGTAAATATGTTGCTCCTGGTATCATTGATGAACACTCACATATTGCAGCCGCTTCAATTAATGAAGGAGCACAGGTTGTAACATCTGAAGTAAGAATTACTGATAACATAAATCCGGATGACATAAATATATATCGTCAATTAAGTGGAGGTGTTACTTCATCACATATTCTTCATGGCTCTGCAAATGTTATCGGCGGACAAACTCAGTTGATCAAACTCCGCTGGGGCGCCAATGCTGAAGATCTGAAATTTAAAAATTGGGATGGACAAATAAAATTTGCTTTGGGTGAAAATGTAAAACGTTCGGCGTCTACGCAGGGTAATACCCGTTATCCTGATACAAGAATGGGTGTTGAGCAAGTCCTGGTCGATGCGTTTACCCGTGCAAAAGATTATAAAAAAGCATGGGATGATTATAACACTGAAAAGGATAAGTTAGTAAAAGCTAAAAAATCTTTGACCGGTTTGGTAATGCCTCGTCGTGATCTTGAACTGGAGGCGCTTGTTGAAATATTAGATAAGAAAAGATTTATCACTTGTCACTCCTATGTACAAAGTGAGATCACCGGTTTGATCGACGTTGCTGACAAAGCTGGATTTAAAGTGAACACGTTCACGCATATCCTGGAAGGATATAAAGTAGCTGATAAAATGCTTAAACACGGCGCTAATGCCTCTACTTTCTCTGATTGGTGGGCTTATAAAATGGAAGTGGAAGATGCGATACCTTACAATGCAGCGATCATGCACAAAGTTGGTTTGAATGTGGCTATCAATTCTGATGATGCTGAAATGGCTCGTCGTCTGAACCAGGAAGCTGCTAAAACAATGAAGTACGGCGACCTTACAGAAGATGAAGCTTTTAAAATGGTAACTTTAAATCCCGCAAAGATGTTGCGTGTTGACGATCGGGTAGGAAGTCTGAAAGTGGGTAAAGATGCAGACATAGTTGTTTGGAGTGATAATCCATTAAGCATTTATGCAAAATCACTGTACACCATTGTCGATGGTACAATTTATTTTGATAGGGCAAAAGATGCAGACATGCAAAAATGGGTGGATAATGAAAGAACCCGTTTGATCAGGAAAATGAATGGTGAAAAAAGAAGTGGTGCGCCTGTTATTCCTGCAGCTCCAAGTTATCAAATAATGCATACATGCAGTGATCATGGTCATAGTCATGGCTTGCTCACTATTGATGTAGATAATCTCGAAAACCAATAAAAATATTTATATGAAAAAAATATTTTTTTCAATCGTATTAAGTGGCTTTTTCTTCGCGGCAATTTCGCAGGAAACAGTATTGCCGTCTCCGCCGCAGAAGGGTGTGATGTTTATTACAAATGCTAACATTCATGTTGGCAATGGAACTGTTATCAATAATGGAACTATCCAGATAAAGGATGGTAAAATTGAAAAGGTTGGTAACGATATCACGGTACCGGCGGGTGCAAAAGTTATTGATGCAAAAGGAAAACAGGTTTATCCTGGTATCATTTTACCGGTAAGTAATCTCGGTCTTGTTGAAATATCATCAATAAGGGCATCGGCTGATGTAAGAGAGATCGGTGATATGAATCCAAACGTAAGATCGATCGTTGCTTATAACACCGATTCAAAAGTTATCAATACACTTCGTTCACAGGGAGTGTTGATGGCTAATGTTGTTCCGCAAGGAAGTTTTCTGGCAGGTTCATCTTCTGTCGTGCAATTGGATGCATGGAACTACCAGGATGCAGCTGTTAAAACTGATGCAGGTATGCATTTGTATATGCCTTCACTGATGCCTCGCCCGGATTTTGGAAGATTTGGTGGTGGTGGGGGTGGACGTTTTGGTCCGCAACAAGGAAGCACTACTGACCCTGTAAAAGAAGGTTTGAACAAGATTGAAGAATTGAAATCTTTCTTTACACAGGCAAAGGCTTATTTTGCTGAAGGAACACATAAAGAAACAAACCTGAAGTTTGAAGCTGTAAAAGGTTTGTTTGATAAAAGCCAGAAATTTTATGTTCACGGCAACACCGTAAGACAAATGCTCATTGCTCTAGATTTTGTTAAGCAATTCAATTTTGATGTGGTGATCGTTGGTGGCAGTGACAGCTGGCAGATTGCTGATCTTTTAAAACAACATAATGTTTCAGTTGTATTGAGTCAAATGCACAGTCTTCCGACTGCTCAGGATGATGATGTGGATCAGCCATATAAATCAGCGGCCGCTTTGCAAAAAGCAGGAGTTGTTTACTCGATTTCTGACGATGATGCTCAAACCCGTGGTAAGAACATTTTATTTAATGCAGGAACTGCTGCCGCTTATGGTTTATCAAAAGAAGAAGCGATAC
>DASUTO010000188.1:0-2075 GCA_036374555.1 Chitinophagaceae bacterium | reverse complement strand
CTTTTTTAGGGCCGGTGATTTTCGCTAAATCATGACCGGAAACCCCTTGAGATACAACTACAATGGCGGAACCTGGCACTTTCTATATAACCATACTCAATACCATCACTCCTACCAATCCCAAAATTGAAATAAGAGTTTCCATTACCGTCCAGGAAAGAAATGTTTGTTTTAATGAGATCTGAAAAAACTCTTTGAAGATCCAGAAACCCGAATCATTAACATGTGAACCGAAAACACTTCCTGTACCAACAGCTAAAACTAATAACTCAGGAGAGACGGTTCCCGTTGCCAATAAAGGAGAAACAATTCCTGCTGCGGTTATTCCTGCGACAGTTGCAGAACCGATGGCCACTCTTAATAATGCGGTTACTACCCATGCAAATACCAATGGATGAATGCTCCATTGCTTGCTGAAAGAAGTGATATAATCAGCTGTGCCGCTATCTATTAAAACTTGTTTGAACACCCCACCAGCTGTTATTATTAAAAGTATAACAGCCACGCCTAAAACTGCATCATTCAGCCAGTGCGTCACTTGCTGCATTGATCTTCCTTTTGCTATTCCCAGAATAAAAACAGCAAGCAAAACCGAAATAAGTAACGCAACGGTAGCGTCGCCAATAAAATAAATCACTTTATTTACAAGTGATTCACCGGGGAAAAAGGTTGTCGCTACTACTGAAAGGGCTATTAATGCTACCGGCAGCAATGCAAGCAAAAAACTTTCAAATACACCGGGCAATTTTTTTTCTTCCGTTTCAATTTTTCCTTCAGCGGGGATCTCAATATTCAATCTTTTCAAAAATCTTCCTAAGAAGGGGCCTGCAATAATTACAACCGGTATTGAAATGACAAGACCATACATTAATGTTTTCCCAAGATCCGCTTTGAATGCGCCCACCAAAAACATAGGTCCGGGGTGTGGCGGTAAAAAGCAGTGCGTGGTACTTAAACTTGCTGCCATTGGTATCGCAACATATAATAATGGCAACTTTGCAGTTCGTGCAATGGAGAAGATCAAGGGAACAAGGATGATAAAGCCAGCATTGTAAAACAATGGTATACCTACTAAAAAACCGGTGAGCAAAACGGCCCATTGGATATTCTTTATTCCAAAAGAACGAATAAGCGTATTAGCGATCTGGCTTGCGGCGCCACTGAGCTCTAAAATTTTCCCAAGAATAGCGCCGAGACAAATTATCAATATCACATCGCCCAATGTACTACCCACGCCGGTTTTCACTGCCTTTAATAACACATCCGGTTGCATACCGAATGCAAGGCCTGCCAATAATGCAACTATTAGTAAAGAAAGAAAAGGGCTAACCTTTTTATAAGTAAGAAAAATTTGTAACCCGATCGCAAGAACAATGATTACTAGCTGCATAAATATTTATTGAACAGTATTGCTCAATGTACCAATATTATCGATCGAAATATTTATTTCATCCCTGCTTTTCAAAGTAAAATCACTTCCGGGTACAATGCCGGTTCCGGTCATGATCAAACAACCATTGGGAAAACTACATTCACGATAAACAAATGAAACAAGCTCCTGCAATGTTCTTTTGATCTGGCTGATCGCAATCGAGCCTTCAAAAATTTTTTTATTTTCCCGGTTGATAGCAAGAGATATCATTGTATTACTGTCAAGCGGCTTGTCTGTAACATAAATACAGGGGCCAAGTGCTGCACAACCATCATAAGTTTTTGCCTGGGGAAGATATAAAGGGTTTTCACCTTCAATGCTACGACTGCTCATATCATTACCGATCGTATAGCCAATAATTTTTCCTGACGAGGTAACAACCAACGTCAATTCAGGCTCCGGCACATCCCATGTTGAATCTTTCCTTATTCTTACAAATGCATTGTGTCCGACAATACGATGAGGTGTAGATTTAAAAAATACTTCGGGTCTTTCCGCTTCGTAAACTTTTCCATAAAAATCTGCACCCCCGGACGCCTTGCTTTCTTCCTGTCTTCCTACCTTACTTTTTAAATAAGTGACGCCACATGCCCACAACTCTTGTTGGCTGCCTATGGGAGGTAATATATCTTCAAGAACAGAG
>DASUTO010000187.1:0-2041 GCA_036374555.1 Chitinophagaceae bacterium | reverse complement strand
TTAATTCCCCAAAAGATGAATAAGCCCTGTCGTAAATAACCCCGGCACTTTTTAATTCAGCTCCTTTGGGTAAATAATAAACGCCGATCCTGTTACCCGAAAACTTAATTGCTGATACATCTATCTTCTTTCTTTCCAGTTCTTCACAAATTTCTTTTGAAAGATAATTATCCGGCAAGGCCGTCCAATATTTTACAGGTATATTCCACCTGGCAAGCGCAGTTGCTACATTCAATTCTGCTCCCCCTATATGTGTTGCTATTATTTCGTCATGGATCCATTTCCCACCTAATTCAGGTGATAATTTCAACATCAATTCTCCAAAACAAAATATTTTTTGCACTCGTTGTTAAACTGTTTTCAAGCCTATTTTTTCATCTGACAATTGCCATCCAAAATAATTCTTTGCATTGTTAAAGCAGATATCCTGGATCACTTTTCCTATCCAGTTAATATCATTGGGAAGTTCACCGTTTTCAATTTCTTCACCAAATAAATTACATAATAGCCTTCGGAAATACTCATGTCTTGGAAATGAAAGAAAGCTGCGACTGTCAGTGAGCATGCCAATAAACTTACTGAGCAAGCCCATATTGCTGAGTGCATTTATTTGTTTTGTCATTCCATCTTTCTGATCCAGGAACCACCATGCAGATCCCCATTGAATTTTTCCTGCAGCAGATCCATCGTTGAAATTGCCGATCATTGTTGCAAAAAGTTCATTATCGGCAGGATTAAGATTATAGATGATTGTTTTTGCGAGCTTATTGTTCTTATCTAACCGATCTAAGAATTTAGCCAATGCTTTTGCCTGTGAAAAATCGCCAACACTGTCCCAACCTGTATCAGGGCCTAGTTGTTTTAGCATTCTACTATTATTATTTCTTAAAGCGCCAAGATGATACTGCTGAACAAATCCATTTTCCCAATCCCATTCTGCAAAAGTTACCAGCATGGCGGATCTAAATTTCTTTCTTTCCTCCAAACTCAGTTCTCCACCGGAACGAATTTTAGCGAAGATGCCAACGATCTCTGTTTGTGTATAATCCTCAGCATAGATCTGTTCTAACCCATGATCACTCACCCTGCAATTGTTTTCGACGAAATACTTGTGCCGCTTTTTCAACGCAGCAATATAATCATTGAAAGTGCTGATGGAAATATTGGAAGCTTTCTCAAGAAGTGTGAGATAATTATTAAAAGTATTTACATCATCCACATTCATTGCCTTATCAGGACGAAAAGCAGGCAACACTTTTATATGCCAGTTATCGTTCCTTATTTTTTGATGATGTTCAAGATTGTCAACCGGGTCATCAGTAGTACAAATAAGCTTGACATTCATTTTTTCCAATAAACCCCTTACACTAAAATCTTTTTCCTGGAGTCTGGCAGATGCTGAATCATAAATTTTCTTTGCTGTATCTGCATTTAAAATATCGCTGATATTAAAGTAACGTTGCAGCTCAAGATGCGTCCAGTGATAGAGAGGATTTCGCAATGTATATGGAACAGTCTCTGCCCATTTCTGAAATTTTTCCCAATCGCTTTTATTGCCGGTAATATATTCTTCCGGGACTCCATTGGTTCGCATAGCTCTCCACTTGTAATGATCTCCATTGAGCCATACGCCGGTAATATTCTCAAATGACTTATCAATAGCCACCTCATCCGGCGGCAGGTGATTGTGGTAATCGATAATGGGCATGTCTTTAGCAAACTCATGATAAAGTTGCTCGGCCCCTTTACTGTGCAATAAAAAGTTTTTGTCAAGAAAATTTTTCATGATTCAGCGTTTTTTAACCTCACCCTCCTTCTCCCTCTCCTTTGCTTCGCTTTGCTCGCAATGACGTAGAAAGGGAGCGGTGCTGTATATCTTTAATAAACTAATTAACATCCATCTCAATTTCTGTCACTCTATTTAGCATTTCATGGTAAACAATCTCAAACAAAAAAACTTTTCAATCTAAGTCTCTCCGCCTCAGGCGGAGGACAGGGAGACTTATAATGAAACACCACGTTTCCAGGGAATAAAATCATC
>DASUTO010000186.1:0-3362 GCA_036374555.1 Chitinophagaceae bacterium | reverse complement strand
AGACTTCTTTATTTGGATTTATCAACCATCCTCTTTTATAGGGGTATTGATCCTGGGGTACCAGCTTCAGATCAAAAAGGGTTTTGAGCTTTTGCAATTCAACTACACTTTGATCTGCAATTGTATCCTGTTTTACTGCTACTACTGCGCCAAGCGGAATTCGCAGATCAAAGGAACCGGCAACACCCGCTTGAATTACAAGATCATATTTTTTTAATGCAAGTTGTTTGGCTAAATGATATGTAGTGGCCGTAAGTCCTATCCCCGAAATAAGTATATCACTATTGGTAAGACCACCAGTTCTGTTCAATTCGATAAAAGGATTGATTTCTTTTGCTGTTGCTGCCACTACCAATATATTTTTTCCCATTTTGGCAAATATCGTACATCATTGGTAAAGCTGATGGCCTTACCTTTGCGACCTGCCTACTGCAGGCAGGCTCATTATTTCTTCGAAGGAGTCTCCAAAGGAGTCATTGACCTTCGGACCTCCGCCCGATGCTGTGAGGAAAACAAAAAGTAAAGCATGGTTTACTTAACAAGAATAGAACATTTTAACGCTGCACATAAGCTCTATAATCCCAACTGGAGTAAAGAAAAAAATGATGAGGTATTTGGCAAATGCGCCAATGAGAACTGGCATGGACACAATTTTGAATTATATGTGACCATCAAAGGTGAACCTGATCCTGAGAGTGGTTTTATTTTTGATGCAAAAAAATTAGGTGGCTTGATCAATGAAAAAGTAATTGAAAAGCTGGATCACCGTAACTTAAATGTAGATGTGGATTTTATGAAGGGAAAGCTTTGTTCTATTGAAAACCTGGTAATGGGCATTTGGAAAGAATTGGAACCACATCTGCCGCCGCCTGTTCAATTGCATTGTTTGAAACTTGTAGAAACCGCTAAAATATTTGTTGAATATTATGGCGGGAAGTAATTTATTGAACAATATCCTCTGTTATCTGTTTTTAATTATTGAATAAATGGGAAAAAAGGTAGCCATATTCAGAAGAGAACATTTCAATGCAGCGCATCGGCTATTTAATGCTGATTGGGATGATAAAAAGAATATGGAAGTATTCGGGAAATGTGCGTTGCCGAATTATCACGGCCATAATTATGAGTTGATAGTAAAAATAGTGGGAGTGCCTGATGAAAAAACAGGTTACGTGATGGATCTAAAGGAACTAAGTGACCTGATAGAAGAAAAGGTCACCGAAAGATTCGATCATAAAAACTTAAACCTGGATACTGAAGAATTCAAAAATCTGAACCCTACTGCAGAAAATATTGCGATCGTTATTTATGAGATATTGCGTCCTTATATTGACAAGGAAAAAGATTTGCAGATAAGATTATATGAAACGCCAAGGAATTTTGTAGAATACCCGGTTTAAAACGATCAGGTTAAGATTGAGACTGAGTAGAAATAATAATGGACAAGAGTCCGCCTGTGGGCAAGGGACCATAAATATTTTCAAATTAGTTGTATGGCATATAAAAAAACAGAGCAGTACGAAGACAAGATCACAAGCGGGCTTGTAAAAAGCTATGGCGAAATTCTTGATTTGCTTGGCGAAGACTCACAACGTGAGGGGTTGAAAAAAACCCCCGAACGCCTGGCAAAGGCTATGCAATACCTTACCCAAGGTTACCATTTAGATGCAAAAGCAATCATCAACTCTGCAAAATTTCATGAAGAAGTAAGTGAGATGATCGTCGTAAAGGATATTGAAATTTATAGTATGTGCGAACATCACATGCTTCCGTTTATCGGTAAAGCACATGTAGCTTACATACCTAATGGATGGATAACCGGGCTGAGCAAGATTGCAAGGGTAGTGGATGTTTTTGCAAGGCGACTGCAGGTGCAGGAGAGATTAACAATACAAATCAAGGATGCCATTAAGGAAACATTGAATCCATTGGGTGTGGCTGTAGTTATTGAGGCAAAACATTTATGCATGATGATGCGTGGCGTGCAAAAACAAAATTCAACTACTACTACTTCTGCATTTGACGGGGAGTTTCATAAGAATTCTACGCGTAGCGAGTTCCTGAAACTTATATCAGCTGATTTAAGCTAATCCGGTATATTTGTAATTCTTTAAAAGGTTTGATAAAATAACATCAAACCTTTTTTAATTCCGGTTTTCACCAATGTAAATTACCGGAAGGGTGGGGTAAACTATCGAACCATGAAACATGCATATGTATTTCCGGGCCAGGGTTCACAATTTCCGGGCATGGGTAAAGATCACTACAACAATAGTGTCTTCGCTAAAAAATTATTTGAGCAGTCGAACGATGTCCTTGGTTTTCGTCTTTCAGATATCATGCTCAATGGTACTGACGAAGACCTTAAACAAACCAACGTAACACAACCCGCCGTTTTTCTTCATTCAATCGTTGCTTACAGAACAATTGAAAGTGCTTCACCGGATATGGTAGCAGGTCATTCGTTGGGTGAATTTTCTGCATTGGTTGCAAATGGCACTTTAAGTTTTGAAGATGCTTTGCAATTGGTGGCAGTTCGTGCAAGAGCGATGCAAAAGGCTTGCGAAAAGAATCCCTCAACGATGGCTGCTGTTTTAAATCTAGCAGATGATAAAGTAGAAGCAATTTGTGCGGAGATACAAAAAGAAACAGGCGAAGTAGTAGTACCTGCGAATTATAATTGCCCCGGGCAACTTGTAATAAGTGGTTCAATTAAAGGAATTGATATCGCTTGTGAAAGAATGAAGGCGGCTGGCGCTAAAAGGGCATTAGTATTGCCTGTTGGCGGCGCTTTTCATTCTCCATTGATGGAGCCTGCAAAAAAAGAATTGAGGGAAGCAATAGAAGCAACAAAATTTCACAATCCCACTTGTGCCGTTTACCAAAACTTTGTGGCCAAAGCGGTGATGGATAAAGATGAGATCAAGCAAAACCTTATCGATCAGCTTACTGGCGCGGTTCGATGGACACAAAGTGTTCAGGCAATGATCGCTGATGGGGCATCTAAGTTCACAGAATCGGGACCGGGCAAGGTTTTGCAGGGACTTGTTTTAAAAATTGACAAAACGATGGAAGTAGATGGTGTGAGTTAAAAAAAATTATACCTTTAAGGCAGAAGGCCGAACCACCAAAGGGGTTCGGCCTTTTTTATTTCATCAGCAGTTTTACTATTTGCTGATGTTGAGGATCAGGTTAAATTGTAAAAACTAAAATTAAGGTTATGAGAAAAATTGTACTCCTGCTTACAGCAACATTATTATTTTTTATTGCAGAAAGTCAACTCAAAGATCGTTGCGGCTCAGCTGAAATGATCAGGCAAGAAATGGCTGCAAATCCTGCTTATGCTAAAAAAGTAGAAGGGC
>DASUTO010000185.1:0-2942 GCA_036374555.1 Chitinophagaceae bacterium | reverse complement strand
CTTGGAAGAGACTATTTTGATGATGCAGATATTGATGACTGGGACACGATGATAGACACGAATGTGAAAGGCTTGCTTTATTCTACAAAAGCGTTGATGCCATATATAAAAAAAAGCGCCTCTCCCCATATCATCAATCTTGGTTCTGTAGCAAAAGATGTTTATGAAAAAGGAAATGTTTACTGCGCCTCCAAAGCTGCAGTTGATATTCTTTCTCAATCGATGAGAGTTGATCTTTTAAGACATGGAATTAAAGTTACAGCGATACATCCCGGCGCAGCAGAAACAGAGTTTTCGGTTGTTCGATTCAAAGGTGATGAAGCCACTGCAAAAAAAATATATGATGGTCTTGTTCCACTTACTGCCGAAGACGTGGCTGATGTCATCTACTATTGCACCACGCTTCCGCCTCATGTTTGCATTAACGATATCGTATTGACCTGCACCCAACAGGCTAATGGAATTTATTTTAATAGAAAATAGAGTGACAACAATCAACATTTTCTGAATAAGTTAATACGATTTAGTAGATTTACGATTCCTGATCCCACCACCTTGGTTATTTACTAATTGTTTTTACCAGATCCGCCTTTTTAAACTTACGTAGCAGACCCTCGAATTTGTACCCGCATTGGAATATTGTTAATTAAAAATTTAGAACACAGTGTAATAGAATCTATTTTTATGAGGTTATCATTTCAATACCTGTTAAGAACCCTTATGAAAAAGCCATACCTGGTTTTACTTACGCTGATGCTGAATATCCTCTCGGTCAACTCGCAAGAAGTGATCAAAGTAAAATCGTGCAGTGATCAGCTGATTGCCCACCAGGTTGACAGTCTCAAAAAAATATATTCAGACGATGGCTTTGTGCTGATGAAAGAAGCTTCGATCACGATGGAAAGTGAATTTGAAATGCCGGTGATCGTTCCACTGAACCAGGGAAGTCTCTATCAATTTGTTTTTATTGGCGATTATACCAGCCGTCTTTATGAAGTTCGTATGTTCGACTGGAATGAAAAGCAAGTTTTCTACAAACAAAACAGATGGGGTGAAATTGATGGTAATGTGATCTCTTACGCATACCAGCCCCAGTTCTCCGAATTTCATATGATGAAACCAGTACAGGTTAACAAACAAAAGAAAAAGAATCTTTGCGGCTACGTAATGATGTTTAAGAAAGTGAAATAAACCACGATTTACAGGATTTTTAGGATTAATTAGGAAATTATGTATGTGACATCCTGTTATTGATCATTCTTTTGAACTGCAAACTTGAAGCTCCAAAATTTATAAGTAATCCTATTTCAATTCCACCAGCTTCCAAATAATTTTTGGCCTGAGCAATATTTAAATCAGATATTTCTGTAGCAGCTTTTATTTCAACTGGAATTTCTTTCTCAACTAAAAAATCAACTCGTCGGATTCCAACTTGTTCTCCTTTATAATAAATCTTGATCTCTAATTCATCTTCAAAAATAACATCCTGCAATTTAAATTCAATTATAAGTGCTCTGTGATAAATATATTCCGGATAACCAGGGCCAATTTTCTTATGGACTTCCATTGCACAAGCAATGATTTTATAAGTGAAGTCCTCATGCTTCATATAAAATCTTTTTTCTAAAATAATGATTCATCCTGATTTTCATCAAAATCCTTCAAATCTGAAAATCCCGGTTTACTGGGCTAATGAAATCGTCAGCTGCATACCTGCCCTTGTATTTGTGATCGGCGCTGTGGTAGCGATCTTTGGAATGGTCCTTGTTTGCTGGAAGTATAACGTTGCTCTTATACGGCTGTTAACAACATAATCAATAGTTGGATTAATATTAATTACTTTTTGCCCGGCTGTACCAAATGCTGCATTCTGGTCGAGCTTACTATTTGCAGTAGCATCGTCACGTATGCTAAAGTCAAGTTTGAAAGTAACATCATTATCCAACTTCATTTTCCCGATCTTCTTAATTAACGGCATACCTCTTACTGTCCAGTCTGCACCTATGGTTACTTCTTCAGAACGGTTCTCGGCCAATTGATAATCGATGAGGCTCAGACTTAATTGTCTTGATTTACGGTACTCCATTCTTGCGGTCAGCCTGTTTGTAAATGTCATGTCAAGTGAGAACAATGGGCTGAACTCTTCCGTGATCGTTATATTCGGAACAAAGAAATAAGGAACATAGTTATTAGTCAACGGGTCAACAAATGACGGGAATCCATAATGTAATGGATCCGAGAAGAATAAAGCAGAGTTATAACTATTCATGCTTAAGGTGCTGCGATATCCATGACGTATCATGATATTTGTGAATACCTTTTCAAGACCTTTTATACTGGTTGCATTATAAGTAACATTCCAGTTCGGTTTTGCCTTTAAACCACTAAAAGGATTTGCACTTGTGCTCGGATTTGAATTTTTTATCAACGAGATACTCAAAGGATCTTTATCAGTATACGCAGAAATAAAGGCAGGGATAATTACATCCTGCGCATACCGGCCATAGCCCTGGTAATAACCATCCGGACCAGGCGTTGGGTTCGAATATGGATTTGATTTGCCCAACTTTTCTGAAAGGTAGATCCTGTTGTTTTCAAACTGCTTGAATGTTCCGGAAACAACATTCGGATCAAATTTTTTGAATAATGTCTGGAAAGAAATATAGCTGATGCTGAAACTACCAAGAGAATACGGGTTCAATCGTTTAAATCCTTCTGTAAGGAAGGCGCTGGTATCCTTGAACAACTCAGAATAATTCTTGGAAAATGTTTTGTCCATATTCACATCGATCGTAAGATTTCTCACAGGTGAAACCAGTGCGGAAAGATTTAACCGTTGATCATAACGTTGCTGTATCAAAGTATTAAAACGTGGATCTTTTGTCAGGACGCCTTCCAGTCCTTTTTGGTTTATCCAATTTGTATCAGGCTGGTAACCTAAA
>DASUTO010000184.1:0-3473 GCA_036374555.1 Chitinophagaceae bacterium | reverse complement strand
TTGTAAGATATTTTTTCTTTACAGTAATCCGGCAGGTTGTCTTTAATAAGCTGTCTTAAAACATCAGTAATGATTCGTTCATTTTCAGGTAGCAGGTCGTATAACTCAACAAGTGAGCTGACCTTAGGAAATACTTTTTCCATGCTTTAAAGGTAATTTTCTTTCTAAAATGAAATGCCCCGGATTTAAGACCGGGGCATTTAAGATTAACTTCAAATAAGATCAGAACTTTTCTTTGTCTTTCGCTGTCTTTTCCATTTCCTTTTTCTTTTGTTCAATTAACTCCCTGTATTTATTTTGTTGATCAGGGGTTAAGAATTCAAAAAGCTTTGCTTCTTTTTCTTTTTTTAAAGCCATTTTTCTTTCTTTTTGAGTTTCCTTAGTGAGAGTGGCATCTTGTGTAACAGCAGATATCTTATCGCCATATTCTTTATTGAGGGCATCATATTTTACCACCTGGTCGCTGGTAAGTTTTAGATCCTCCTTTACCTTTTTGTCCCATTCTTCCTGGTTTTTCTTATAATCCTTTTGTTCAAGCTGAGCCATAGCTGCAGTTCCCACAAATGCAAAAGCCACTAGCAAAAAAAATACTTTTTTCATACTGATAGAAATTTAGAAGTGAATAATAAAAATAGGGGTGATGCTAATGCAGAAAAAATGATGCCAGCGACCAAATTGGTGGAAAACTTTACTGTTGCTTACGCCAGGCCTGCTAAAAAACAATGGAGAAACATTAGTTTGGAAATACCATTCAACAGTTCCTGGTACTATTTTTTATTATTTCCTTTAAAAAATCATAATGAAATACGTTCTCTACCTTTTATTATTTGGCAAATTGATCTCCTGCACTAATAACAACCAGGTGGCTACTTCGCAATCATCAGGCAACGGAAAGGCTATTTCTTCGGATATGAATGTACAACCTTCGTCAGACGTCACAGGCTGCTATATGAAAATACTTGGACGGGATACAGCCATTCTCATGCTTGAACAAAAAAGGAATGAAATTACCGGAAAAATGCTTTATGATAATTTTGAAAAAGATGGAAGCAGGGGAACCGTAAAAGGATTAGAAGACAAAGAGATCATAAAGCTTTGGTATGACTTTGATTCGGAAGGGATGCATTCTGTAATGGAAGTTTATTTTAAAAAAGAAAATGGAAAACTTTTACGTGGTGTTGGAGACATGGATGCTAAAACGGATACAACTTATTTTATATCCGGAATAAACTATTCGGATAAAGAAGCATTCACTAAAGTAGATTGCGATCTCATTGGGTGGAAATTAAAATTCTGGCAATACTAAATATCAGTTGCTTTGTTTTGGTTTGCAAAAGCAATAGAGATATACCATCTGGAAAAGTAGAAAATACTAAGGGAAAACAGATCTCATTAACGGATTTTTTAGATACATGTTGGCATGATATTTAAACCTACTTACGGTATTTAAAATCAACCCTCATGAAAACTATCTTTCCAAAGTTTATTAAACTTGGCTTGTTCTCTTTTATTTCTTTTATCTCTTGCAGTAAAGAAGACAAGACTCTCGAACGCAATACAAAGTTGCTAATTGAAGATCGATGGAAATTTGAAAAATATGGCCTCGATGAAAATAATAATGGATCCATAGAAGAATCTGAGAATAATATGCTTCCTTGTGAAGCCGATGATACTTATGCTTTTTTTGCCAACGGTAATGGTTTTTACCAGGGAGGTCCGGAACCATGTAGTTTAGGAGAGACCGCCATCATTAATTTTAACTGGAGATTTGAAAACAATTGTACTGAACTGGCCATCTTTGCTGCTCCTGAAAAGATAAGCCAACTGGATGAGAACATTCTTGAAGTCTATTATATAGATGTAAATTCACAAGGCCAGCCTGTAAAGTATATCAGGCGATTCCAGCATTGATATTTTTTGATCAGAAGTATATATATATTCAGCTTAACCCGGTTTTTTGAGCCTTTGCAAAGCTGATCCTGAGTTGTACTAGGCCACCATTTTTTTTAGCTGGTGTCCCTTCCACCAATAAAACCCGGACAGAACTATAAAGGGAAAAGGAATATCCTGCCCATCATCTAAGCTTCAGGTATATTGTCAACGGGCCGATAGATATAACCCATTACAGGAACACTTAAGAGGATGGGGATCCACCGGATAATTTTTCTTTCAGCCGAGACTTTCATAACAAAGTTGAATGTTGTTTATAAAATAATAACGAATGTATTTCCTTTAATAATGAAAAGCCAATCAGGGATAGATGCAGCCCCTATAATTATTGCCTCAACTAAACACCCTATTTGTCAAAATCGAATAACTAGAATGCGCAAAGGCATAAAAAGCAAACCAGAACATCTAAGAATCATTTTTTATTATTTACTTTTAAGGATCAAAATCTTATTTCTATGATGCTAAAAAAATTGCTTTACTTATTAGTCCCTGTATTATTTTTTATCTCCTGTCAGAAAGAGGTCGAGATTGACCTGGGAAATGGTGGAAGTGGCGGGAGCGGAGGTGGAACAGGTGGCGGGGGAACTGGTGGTGGAGGAACAGGTGGCGGGTCAACATACCCCTATTACTTTATTGGAACAGTTGGGGGATCGCCCATAAAATACGAAGCCGATGATCTTAGCAGCACTTATGGCTGCGGCACATCACAACCGGAAAATTCACTTGGCTTTACCGATTATGATATTTATGAAGGCACGGTGCTGATGAATCCGATAGATCCCTCTAAAAGTACAATAAGGGTTCATATTCTTAAATATTTTGACCATGAACCCACTGGCGCCGAAAGAGTGGCAATGATCAAAACAGGAACATATCCTTTTGGTGTCGGGAATGTGAACAATACTACGGTCAACGGCGCTACGATTGACTATATAGACGCAAATGGCAATAATTGGTTTTCAGAAACAGGAAGTCAAAGCGGAAGCACATTTACCATCACCGAACTTATCACCAATACATCAGTTGGTTCTGCAAAAATTTTTAAAGCGACATTCAGTTGCAGGCTCTATGATGTAAATGGTTCAAATAGTATCGTGGTATCGAATGCTACTATAAGGGGTAAGATATTATCTCCTTAATTAAGAGCCTGTCATATTTTAAGAATATTAAAGCCCCGCAAGACTACGGGGCTTTATAATCAAAAACCATTAACCATTAAACCTTATCCTATAAAATTCGAAAATGAATATAATGCATCATTATGAATAAAAAAGACTCGTAACTATTTTTTGATTTTGGACAATCGTGTTTCTACTATAATATTGAAATAAAAAAAATTAATTGGAATTAGTCGGATCATTTTGTTTTTTAAATAAGAGAATTCTTAGGTTACATTTCCAGGATATGCTGACCTCTAAATTGTAAGATTGCTCAATATTAGTTTTGCATCAAATGCTATTGTTTGTTCTTCAAAAGTGGATGAAGTGTCTCCGGAACGCTAAGCAGTAGTAGATCGTGAAGGC
>DASUTO010000183.1:0-3388 GCA_036374555.1 Chitinophagaceae bacterium | reverse complement strand
ATTGCTTCTTGCGATCATATAAATACCTGCAGTCACCATCGTTGCAGCATGGATCAATGCTGATACTGGCGTTGGACCCGCCATGGCATCCGGCAACCAGGTATATAATGGTATTTGTGCACTTTTACCTGTGGCACCTACAAAAAGTAAAAGAGTAATGCCTGTTACATCCGGTGGAGAAAGCTTCCCTAATGCATCAACAGAAAAAACATCTGCAAAAGAAGTAGAGCCGACTCTTGAGAATATCCAAAAAATGGCAATCAAAAAAGCAAGATCACCGATACGGTTCATCACAAATGCTTTGCGTGCTGCATAATTATATTCAGTGTTTTTAAACCAATAGCCAATTAGTAAGTAAGAACAAAGACCAACTCCTTCCCAACCAATAAAGAGAATTACAAAGTTGGCTCCCATCACAAGCAGCAACATCGAGAAAACAAAAAGATTGAGATAAGAAAAATAACGGGCAAAATGTTCGTTGCTTTCATGATGCATGTAAGAAGCAGAATAAACATGGATCAAAAAACCAACACCGGTAATAATTAAAAGGAATAAAGACGACAACGCGTCAAGTTGAAAAGCAAATGGAACTTTTAAGTTTCCTGCCGAAATAAAATTGAAATATTCGATAGTCCCCGCATTACCATCTTTTACCTCGAAAAAGATCAACAGGCTAACTATAAATGAAGCAAGAATAACACCGCTTCCGATTAGTCCAGTGAGTGATTTGGATAAATATTTTCTTCCCAATCCAATGATCAAAAATCCGATCAACGGAAAAAGCGGAACTAAATAAGATAATTCTAAAGCATTCTTCATACCCCAAATCCGCCTGCGGCGGAGCTTATTAGTTTTTATATAGTTAATTACCTCCCAGGTTCCCCCTTCAGGGGGACAGGGGGCTCCTAATGTTTCAACCTGTTCAAAAAGTTAATATCCACAGAATGAATATTTCTATACATCATTACAATAATCGCAAGGCCCACACTAACTTCAGCAGCCGCCACCACCATTATAAAAAATACAAATAACTGTGCGTCACTTCCAGTCGATGCATTCACTGCGGCATTTTTAAAATGATGCATTTTTGAAAATGCAATCAACAATAAATTCACGGCATTCAGCATAAGTTCAATGCACATGAATATGATGATCGCATTTCTGCGTGTTAGCACCCCTACTATTCCAATACAGAAAAGCGCAACAGATAAGTATATGTAATAATCAACCTGCATAAAATCAATTTGCAAATTTGCCAATATGCTAATGTGCTAATTGTCGTATTGGCACATCGGCACATTTGCATATTTATTCCTTCTTCCCAATCACCACTGCTCCTACCATCGCACTTAAAAATAAAATACTGCTTATTTCAAACGGCACCACGTAATCATTGAACAATACCTTTCCTAAATTTTCTATCAACCCAATATCACCTGTTCTGGTTTCAGCTATCTGGTTTGCTATATCAGCCTTCTTTAATGCTGCTACCAACACCAATAATAGACTTCCTCCGGCCACGGCTCCTGCTAATTTCAGCCAGCGATTTTTCTGCGGCTCCGTTTCTTTCTTCAGGTCCATCAGCATTAGTACATATAAAAACAGCACCATGATAGCGCCGGCATATACGATGATGTTTACAATAGCAAGAAATTGGGCATTAAGAAGAAGATAATGACCGGAGATAGCAAAAAATACGATGATCAGCCAGATAACACTGTGTATAGGATTTTTGCTGGTAATAACCATCAATGCACTGAACAGCGCAGTTACTGAAAGGATCCAGAACAGTATCGGAGTAACACCCATTTCTTATAAACAGTTAATCTTCAAATCAACGATCATTAATTAATAATCTATCAATTATTAATTTTTTTTCTTTCACCCACTGCCTTTGCATACGCTTCAGGATCTTCCTTAGGATGAGGGATCAGCAGATCTTCTTTTTTATAAATAAATCCCTCCCGTGAATAATTTGCCTGCGCAAAAGTCTGCGATAAATAGATCGCATCTTTCGGGCAAGCTTCTTCACACAAACCACAGAATATGCAACGTAGCATATTGATCTCATACTTTGCTGCATATTTTTCTTCACGATATAAATGTTCTTCTGTTGGCAAACGTTCTGCGGCCTCCATGGTGATGGCTTCTGCGGGGCAAGCCACAGCACATAAACCACAGGCTGTACAACGTTCACGACCCTCTTCATCACGATTTAAAATTTGCAAGCCGCGAAATACCGCACTGAAACTTCTTTTTTGTTCCGGGTAATTGATCGTCGCCTTCTTTTTGAAAATATGCCTGAACGTAATGGCCATCCCTTTCAGAATATTCCACAGGTAAATTCTTTCCAACGCCGTCATAGGCCTTCGATCCACCAATTTTGCCCTGTTTGTTAATGCCTGCATATAATCATTTCAAAAGTTTGCAAATATATATTTTATTAAGTCCGGAAGTCTGATATCCGAAAGTCAGAAAGATTTCTGACCAACATTAATATTCTTTCGGTCTTTCTGGTTTCCGTCCTCGGGCTTATTTATTTACTCAACAACAATATCACCACTGCTGTTATCACCATATTCAAAAGTGAAAGCGGGATCAATGACCTCCATCCCAAATTCATCAATTGATCATAACGGAAACGTGGGATTGTCCACCGTATCCACATAAACACAAATACAAAGAACAAAGCCTTGGTCATTAATACCCCAAAACCAACTAACCCCACCCACCAGGCATTTCCCCAATTCGATTCATTCACAAATGGAATATCGTACCCACCAAAAAACAACGTTGACATCACTACGCCACTGATGAACATGTTGATATATTCAGCAAACAAATAAAACCCAAGCTTCATTGACGAATACTCCTGGTGATAGCCAAAATTCAATTCATTTTCTGCTTCAGGAAGATCAAATGGCGTACGATTGCATTCTGCTAATGCACAAATAAAAAATATGATAAAGCCTATAGGTTGATACATCACGTTCCAGTTAAACATCCCTTCGCTTTGCTGACTAACGATCACACTTAATCGCAGAGAGCCGGTCAGCATTAATAATGCAATTAAACAAAGTCCCATTGCCAATTCATAACTGATCATTTGCGAAGCGCCACGGATCGCAGCCAATAAAGAAAATTTATTGTTGGAGGCCCATCCGCCGATCATTATTCCATAAACACCCAAACTCACTACGCCAAAAACATATAGCATTCCAATATTTATATCAGCGATCTGGAGATTTATGTCTCTGCCAAATAAGTTAACTGAAGGCCCCCAGGGGATTACTGCACTGGTCATCAGCGCCGTTATCATTGCTAATGCAGGTCCGGCAACAAAGAGAAATTTAGAAGAAGCATTCGGGATGATCTCTTCTTTCATGAA
>DASUTO010000182.1:0-13604 GCA_036374555.1 Chitinophagaceae bacterium | reverse complement strand
AGCTTGCTGAATTGGAGAACCAACGAAAAATACTGGAAGCGATAAAATCCCGAAAGAAGATCTAATGTGTTTGGTAAAACCGAAGGTCTTTCGTCAGGGTAGAATCAGTCAATGCTCTTAAGAACGCGACAAGATCAATAATTTCATTGCTGTTGAAATGAATTCCATTCGTTAATGATGGGTCGAGTGTAGAACTCTGTTGAATATTATTGCCGTAATGTTCGATACATGCTCTTAAACTTTTATAACGTCCATCATGCATATAAGGATAAGTAATAGAAACATTTCTTAAAGAAGGCACTTTGAATTTCATGGAATCTTCTTTTTTGCCTGTAACACCCAACCGGCCATAATCGTTTAAATAAGGATCAACTTTCAAACCGATATTCCTGTAAGAATAATCGGTAAACATTGGTTCGGGATGACAGGAAGCACAATTGGTTTTATAAAGCTGGTAACCTCTTTGCTCATAATCAGTATAAACATTCTCGCCCCTTTTCACCTGGTCGTATTTTGAATTGGCAGTAATCATTGAAACGGTAAATTGCGCCAACGCTTTTTGCATTCTTTCGATCGTGACCTCCCGGGTGCCAAATGCAGCCTTGAACATGCCAAGCATATGCGGATCACTGCGAAGTTTGGTAAGCACACTTCCCATTTCTTCCGCCATTTGATTTGGTGCTTGTATCGGGTCCAGGCATTCATCTTCCAGGCTATTATATTTTCCATCGGCATGAAATGCATCTTTCCATGCAAGATTAAAAAGTGGCGTTGCATTCCGGTTTGAATGCTGGTCGCCATAGCCATGACTCAGATCATGATCGTAAGTGCCGAATACTGCAACTTGATGGTGACAGGACACACAGGGATAATTTCCATCTTTGGAAAGACGGCCATCATAAAACAACATTTTTCCTAATTGAAAACCTTCTTCCGTTAGTGGATTTTTTGAAAAATCATAAAGCGGTGCAGGGAACCCGGCAGGGACCGTAAAGGCTAAGCCTGTTTTTCCGGGCACATCTTCCTGGCCTTTTCTGCAGGCATTTATCAAGAAGCTTCCGGAAAGGGTGACAAGAAAAATTATAATGAGCAGTCTCCACTTCATCAGGCGGTAAATTTAAGAAATAACCGCAGTATTACATATTATGAGGATCAACTCTTCTCCGGCCTTCTTTTATATCACCTTTTTTCTTTTTTCCTTCCAACCGTTTTTCTTTTGCGGCCTTACTTATTTTGGTGGGTTTACGTTTTTTCTTTTTCTCCAGCGCTTTAGTCACCAGCTCATTTATCTTACGGACCACTTCATCTTTGTTCTCAAGTTGCGTACGGTAGGTTTGTGATTTTACAAACAACATTCCTTCACTATTGATGCGATTGGATAATTTTTCAGTGATCAACAATTTTTGTTCTTCAGTAAGAATTTGTGATGCATCAATATTGAAGTAACCAATAACTGCAGTCTCCACCTTATTAACGTTTTGCCCGCCCTTGCCACCGCTACGGGTGGTTTGAAAAGTGATTTCATTAGAAAGATCAGGTATGTGTTGTTTATCGCTTATAGTTTTTGGTTTTTCGTTAGTTAAGCACATCAAATTTAAGAACCATAAACGACAAACAATAAACCATAAACTTTTATCTTGCAATTATGAGAGCGGTTATTCAAAGAGTAAGCAAAGCCAGTGTAACGATCGATAATAAAATTTATTCTCAAATAAATAATGGGTTGCTTGTGTTATTAGGAATTGAAGATGCTGATACCGGGGAAGACATTGAATGGCTTTCAGGCAAAATTGTTAACCTAAGAATTTTTAATGATGAGAATGGCATAATGAATGTTCCGGTAAAAGATATGGGCGGTGATATTTTAGTTGTCAGTCAGTTCACCTTACATGCTTCTACTAAAAAAGGGAACAGGCCTTCTTATATTAAAGCCAGCAAGCCTGAATTTGCAATTCCGATGTATGAAAAATTTATTCAGCAACTTTCAAATGATCTTGGTAAAACCGTAGGCACAGGAGAGTTTGGAGCAGATATGAAAGTAGAACTATTAAACGATGGGCCGGTTACGATTGTTATTGATACGAAGAATAAAGAGTAATTTATCACGAATTGAATACGAATTACACGAATTATGGGTGACATAATTTTAAAAGAAGAATCGTATAAAATAATAGGAGCATGCATGGAAGTTCATAGAGAATTAGGTTTTGGATTTAAAGAAATCATTTACAAAGACGCCCTCGAGATTGAATTCAAAAGTTTGGAAATACCATATCAGAGAGAGAAACTTTATAAGATTGAATATAAAGGGAATATCCTACCAAGAAGATATCCGGCTGATTTCGTTATATATGATTTAATAATTCTTGAAGTAAAGGCAATGCCGATGATCATTAATAATTTCGTCCTGCAAACTCGAAACTACCTCAAGGCTTCAGGAATAAGACTTGGAATAATCGCCAATTTTGGCGAAAGTTCATTTAAATCCAAGAGAGTTGTGTTTTAGAGAATTTGTGTAATTCGTATTCAATTCGTGATAAAAGCTATTTCACTCCCATTTTTTCTGTAAATCTTTTTCCTTCAGCTGTTTCAATCATCATATAGAAGATCTTTTCTTTTGTAGGTACGGTAAAGGTATATGAGTTTGTCGTGAGATCTTTCTCTTCAACAAAACGATGCCCGTTTGAGGTCCATACCATCAACGACTTTAAATTCTGCTTTGACTGTATGGTAATTTGTTTGCCATTTGTTAAAACCTTAAATGGCTTTGCAGAAGTTGGAGAGCTTGTATCTGATTTAGCTGATTTCTTTGGCTGTCCATGTATAATTGAGGTAACACTAAAAAGTGCACAGACGAGGATAGCTTCACGGATAAAAGGCTTCATCATAGAATACAAAAATTGGAATTGAATAATTGGTTTTATAGTATCAAGGGGTAGGAGATAACACTAAAAGGGAGATGAAAACGTCAAGAATCATGCTAAATTGCACAGACACATAAAAATTTTTGTTATGACTATTAATGAGGCCCAGCAGCAGGTAGACAGATGGATAAAAACGGTTGGCGTCCGCTATTTCAGTGAGCTGACTAACATGGCCATACTTACGGAAGAAGTAGGAGAGCTGGCCCGCATTATGGCCCGCACTTATGGCGACCAGTCTTTTAAAAAGTCGGATCTTGATAAAAACCTGGCGGATGAAATGGCTGATGTGCTTTGGGTATTGATCTGCCTTGCCAACCAAACAGGTGTTAACTTAACGGAAGCCCTTCAAAAAAATATCGAAAAGAAAACGAATCGGGACAAAGAAAGGCATCAGCAGAATCAAAAATTGAAATAAAGTTATATTGTAACATGTTTGATTTCTTAAGGGTTTTAATTGGTTTTTTTGAAAAACAAAATATCTCCTACATGCTTTCAGGCAGCGTGGCTATGAGCTTGTATACTCAACCTCGTTTCACCCGGGATTATGATTTTGTTGTTAATTTAAAACCGGAACATATAAATGAATTACTAAAAAACTTCAAGGAAGGGTACTATTTAAACGATGAATCAGTAAAAGAAGCGATCAGGAAAAAAAGCATGTTTAACATCATTGATCATAAAAGCGGCTATAAGGCAGATTTCGTGATCCTGAGTGATGAGCCATTCAGGCAAACCGAATTTCGGCGGCAAAAAAAAATGAAGTTTCTCGAGATGATCATTTCTGTCGTTTCTCCTGAGGACTTGCTTCTTTCTAAAATAATTTGGATACAAGAGATACAAAGCGGAGTTCAAATGGAGGATATAAAATTATTATCAGAAGTGGAAGGATTAGATTGGAACTATATTAATAGCTGGATCAAAGAACTGAATCTTAAAACGTTTAACCTGCTTCACGATTGAATGACACGCCGGAACATATCAAAGAATTGCAACTTAAACTCTGGCTTTCAAAACCACCGGAAGAAAGACTCTTGCAATTTATCAGGGAAAATGATGCCTGGTGGCAAGCCTTAAAGGCGGCGAAAGAGAATAATTTAAAATTGAAAGAAGCAAAAAATAAGGCTAATAAATAATTCGCAATTCCTAAGGTCACATCCTGGTAGAAACTGCCTCTTTTGGCATCATGTATGTAAGCTATTGATATGACCATTTTCCCTTTTATGGCACCAAAAAGATTATGGAGTATACTCAAAAGATCGGTTATTGACTTTATAGATGACAATGTTCTTAAGTTAAGTTCATCGCTAGCATTTTCTACTGTTTTCTCCTTACCGGGACTGCTGATCATTATTATCTGGCTCGCTACTATATTTTATGGACGGGAAATTATCGAAGGACAGATCTATAAACAGATAGAAGGATTTGTTGGTACGGCAGCAGCAAAAAGCATCCAGGAAACCATGCAATCATCTATGTTCGCTAATTCCAGCAAGCTCGCCACGATCATTGGTTTTGGTTCTTTGATCATTGGTGCCACGGCAGTGTTTAGTGAAATACAGGATTCGATCAATCTTATCTGGAAACTAAAATCAAAACCTAAAAAAGGCCGCGGCTGGTTGCGATTAGTTATCAATCGCCTTCTTTCTTTTTCAATAATTGTTAGTCTTGGATTTATTTTGCTTGTTTCACTTGTAATTAATGGCGCAATGGATCTTTTGTTAAATGAGTTGTTGCAAAAGTTTCCGGATCTCACCGTATTGGTAGTTTATATCGTGAATCTTGTTCTTACATTTTTCATTACCGCATTTATTTTCGGCATCATCTTTAAAGTTCTTCCAGATGCGAAAATTGAATGGAGACATGTACGGGTCGGGGCATTTACCACTGCGTTTTTCTTTATGGGTGGTAAATTTTTGATCAGTTATTATCTCGGCCACAGCCAGATGACAACTGCCTATGGAACTACCGGTTCTATTATTGTTGTATTACTATGGGTATATTGTTCAGCAATGATCCTTTATTTTGGCGCTGCCTTCACAAGACAATATGCCATTGAAATGGGTTCTAATATTTATCCCAATAGATATGCAGTGTGGGTTGAGACGATCGAGGTAGCTTCCAAGCAACCACTGCCTAAAACAACCGACGGACAAAAAGTAGAAGAAGAGAAAATACAGGAAGAAAAAGCAGCGGAAGAAAAAATACAATCACAAAAGTCATAATATCCAAAGCGATTGAGAAAGCTTTTCGACTCCTATCTT
Organism: Chitinophagaceae bacterium; assembly: GCA_036374555.1. Lineage (GTDB taxonomy): Bacteria > Bacteroidota > Bacteroidia > Chitinophagales > Chitinophagaceae > VBAS01. The sequence continues at coordinate 8,419 of DASUTO010000182.1, read as the reverse complement.
TGCCGCTATGGCAAACGATTCGAACAAATTCCAGGCAATTATTTCTCATGCCAAAGAGTATGGTTTTGTTTTTCCCAGCAGTGAAATTTATGATGGTCTGCAGGCAGTATACGATTATGGCCAATGGGGCAGCGAACTGAAAAAAAATATCAAAGATTATTGGTGGGAAAGCATGACCCGCATGTATGAAAACATTGTCGGGATTGATGCAGCTATTTTCATGCATCCAACTACATGGAAAGCTTCAGGTCACGTTGATAATTTCAATGACCCGATGATCGACAATAAAGACAGTAAGAAAAGATATCGTGTCGATCATTTGATAGAAGCCCATGCTGAAAATTTAATGACAGCCGGAAAAGATAAAGAAGCAGATGACCTGCTGGCCGCAATGGATGCTTTGCTGGCGAAGGATGATTTTACAGGATTAAAAAAACTTATCGAGGATAACAAAATAAAATGTGCGGTTAGCGGAACAAGTAACTGGACCGACATTCGGCAATTCAATTTAATGTTCTCAACAGAATTTGGCTCAACAGTGTCCAGTGATGATGAAGACAATAAAGTTTATTTGAGACCTGAAACTGCCCAGGGGATTTTTGTAAACTTCTTAAATGTGCAAAAAACAGGAAGAATGAAAATCCCTTTTGGTATTGCACAAATAGGGAAAGCTTTCCGAAATGAAATTGTAGCCCGGCAATTTATTTTCCGGATGAGAGAGTTTGAGCAAATGGAAATGCAGTTCTTTATTCAACCAGGCACGCAAAAGAAATGGTATGAATACTGGAAAGAAGAGAGAATGAAATGGCATTTGGCGTTGGGTTTTGGGAAAGAGCAATATCGGTTTCATGATCATATTAAATTAGCTCATTACGCTGATGCAGCTTGCGATATCGAATTTAATTTCCCAATCGGGTTTAAAGAGTTAGAAGGGATCCATAGCCGCACAGATTTTGATTTAAAAAGCCACCAGGAGTACAGTAAAAAGAAACAACAGTATTTCGACAATGAAGTCGACCCTGCAACTGGCAAACCTTATGGTAATTATATACCTTATGTAATTGAAACATCAATTGGATTAGATCGTATGTTCCTTGCTGTCCTCAGTCATTGTTATGAAGAACAGGATCTGGGTACACCTCAAAAGCAGGATTCCCGTGTCGTATTAAAATTTCCGGCTAAACTTGCACCAATGAAACTGGCTGTTCTTCCATTGATGAAAAAAGATGGCTTGCCTGAAATTGCAAGGAAGATAATGGATGATTGTAAATCATCTTTCCGATGTTTCTATGAGGAAAAGGATACGATTGGTAAACGTTATCGTCGTATGGATGCAATTGGTACTCCATTCTGTGTCACTGTCGATCATCAAACCAAAGAGGACAATACAGTCACTATCCGATATAGGGATTCTATGAAACAGGACCGGATTCCTGCTGGCCAGGTAAAGGAAATCGTACTCGAAGCTATCAGTTAATACCACGTAGCATCACTGAAACAACTTGTCTTTATATTCTGTATTGACTATCCTGGCTTGCCATTTATTTATCCGGTGCAGAATCTGTATGTAATTCCTGTTGTGGATAAAAAATAAGAGCAGTTTTTTTCGATGAAAGTGGAAAGGGAACAAAACTTGTGACGAGATAATATTTATGGCGGAAAGTCTACTTTTTTAGTATTCCTTATGAAAAACATTTCCGATAATTTTCAGCGAAAGGTTTTAAATTGATGGGGCGAAGATTCCCCCAAAATTTTATTATTTTTTGTCAATAATAATTTTGATACTTTTGAATATCTCCTACCCTTATCCTAATATCCTTCGTCCTTTATCCTGCATCCATTGAGATTAACATGAATAATCTCCTACCCTTATTCTAATATCCTTCGTCCTTTATCCTGCATCCATTGACAATAATATTCTCTCACCATTTAAGTCTTTTTTTATGAAAAAAATTTTATCCTTTACTGCATGTCTAATTTGCATCGGAAATTTATTTGCACAAGTTGCGGGAGATTACCTGGCTGTTGCATCAGGAACCTGGACCACTATTGCTACATGGGAACGGTATAACGGAACTGCTTATGTAGCAGCAACTGATTATCCCGGTCAGAATACGGGAACAGGTGAAGTAACTATTGGAACCGGGCTTGCGGTAACTCTCAATGTGAGTCCGGCTAACCCTATCGGGGCGCTAACCATTGAACCTGGTGCGGGCACTACAAGTTTAACAATATCCAATACTTTTATCCTGAATGTAACGGGTTCAGTATTCATTAATCAAGCAACAGGTGGCGCTGCCACTAAATCTATTGTCATGAATGGGGCTACTGCGCAACTGAATGCCGCAGCTTTAACTATACTTCCGAGCAACAATATTAACAAGACAGCTTTTTTGCAATTTAATGGAGGTATTGTTAATATAACAGGGGATGTAGCCATGGCCGCCACCGAACCTTTGCACCAAAGGACTCTGATTACATTTCCCGCCGGCGGCACGTTGACTATTGGGGGCAGCTTGACTGGTGGAACGATAAGCAACGTTGCCGGTACAACCACAATAAATGCAACCTCCCTGACACCGGTTGACCTGGTAGTGAATAATATAGCAACCATATTACATTTGAACGCAAATACAACTGTGACAGGTAGACTTACTCTTAGCAATGGTAGAATAGATATAGCGACCAATACCTTGACGCTTTCCAATGCAACACCCGCTGATCAGTTAACTGGCGGAAGCAGCATCTCATATGTTTATACTACCAGCGGGGCAGGACGTCTTATTCGCGAAAATCTTGCCGCCGCAACTAACTATACTTTCCCGGTGGGCACACCTACGGATTATATGCCGGTAATTGTAAACACGGCAGCGGGGACAAGCAATTTTGCAGTGAGTGTTTATTCTCCGGCAGCTACTAATGCGACAGTAGGGGGCCCGGAATTTTCGGATAAATCGATAATGGTAGATGCGATGTGGTTTATTGAAAGGATCGTTGGTTCCGGTAATTCAACGCTTACCCTTCAATGGGTAAATGCACTTGAAGGAGCTACATTTGCAGGTTTAGGTAATGCACAGATCGGCATTAGTCGTAATGATGGTATCGCCTGGTCCGCCCCCATTCAAACTAGTGCTAATGCTGCTGCTAATACTGTCACAGCTACTTTTAGTGCATTTGGAGCATTTGTTGTAGCAGAAATTGGGGCAGCCCTGCCGGTTAAGTTCGGATCTATAAAGGCGTATGAAAAGCAAAACGGTATTCAACTGGATTGGAAAGTTTATTCGGAAAATAAAGTAAAGAGCTATGAGATTGAACGGTCAGCTGATGCCCGGTCATATACTACTGTTGGATCATTACCTGCTTTGTATAATAACACCAGCGATGGTGACTATGGCTTTTTTGATGCTAACCCGCTTCCTGGTATAAGTTATTACCGGATCAGGAATAATGACCTTGATGGCAAATCAGCTTACAGCATTGTGGTGAGAGTAAACAGGAATAAATCCATTAAAGGATTGAGCATTTATCCAAATCCTGTATTGAATAGAATTGTTTCACTACAAGGAAGTGATCTTGCCCGCGGCAATTATAAGATAAGCATATTTGCTGCCAACGGGCAGGAGATATACAAGCAACAAATCAAACACAATGGAGGAACCATTTCACAAACAATAGAATTGCCATCAACTATTAGTAAAGGTGTATACATGTTTTCAGTAAGGGATGAAAACGGGGATATTATTTTTAATGACAAACTGGTTAATCAATAATAGCAAGAAATAGATCCTCACAGAATAAAACCATTTTAATACCCGTTAAAAACGGGTATTAAAATTTGTAACCAGCAATAAAAATCTAATTAAAATTTTTTTCCTGTAAACCCTTATTCTCACTTAAATAAAAGTGAAAGAAACTTTTATAAGAGCATTCAATAACTTTCACTTTTTATCGTTAATATACTTAACAAACTTTTTGGATAGTAGTTTATATTTTGCACTGGATTGATCTTTAACCTAAACTTTTTTGTTATGAGAAAACAAATACTTTTCGTTTGCTTATCATTGGCTATTTCACAATTAATATTTTCACAGGACAATAAAATGTCTTCCGAAAAACCTAGTATTGGAAAATCTTCATTTATTGCTGAACTCGGCGGACCGGGCATCGTTTTTTCTGCAAACTACGATACGAGATTTACACAATCCCGCCTGGGAGTAGGCGGAAGGATTGGTATTGGATTCGTCAGCGGTTGGGAACAAACTTATGACCCGGTGACAGGATATTATGATGGTGAGGATGTAACAGCTATTACTTTTCCTGTTCAGCTGAATTATATTTTTGGAAAAGCGGGATCGCCACACACTTTTGAAGTGGGGGGCGGCATAACTTATGTTACGAAGAAAATGGAGATCATGAACTTTTATGATGATAATGAAACCCAGTTATTCGGAACCTTTTGTTTTATGTACAGGCGCCAACCAATAAACGGAGGTTTTTCCTGGAGAATTGGATTCACCCCATTAGTCGGTAAAGGATATATCCAGGCATTTGCCGGTGCCAGTGTTGGATATAATTTCTAATTTTTTGTGTTAGTGTATTTCTCCCTTTAAGCTACAGTTTCAACGCATATTTTGTACTGGCATAGTTTTTTAGTTATAAAAATAACTGACAAGTTATGTTATGCCATCTTCAGTTGTTGCTGCAATAAGTTATGATGCTAATAAAAATACACTGCGGGTGATCTATGTTTCCGGCAGTGTATATGATTATAAAGAGGTACCTGAAAAAGTGTACAAAGAAATGAAGGAAGCTTTCTCTAAAGGCGAATTTTTAAATAAGCATATTAAGCCTAACTATGAATTTGAAAAGATCAAATAGTTGGTCTTCACATCAGGCATAATCCTTATGCGTCATTCCTTTCATTAATTTTCAAAAAGGGCTTCAGCAAATCGATCGGAACAGGGAAGATAGTTGTAGAATTATTTTCTGTAGCGATCTCCCGCAGTGTTTGCAGGTAACGAAGCGTTAAGGCGCTGGGTTCACCGGCAAGGATTTTTGCCGCATCAGCCAACCGTTGCGACGCCTGGAATTCTCCTTCGGCCGCAATTACTTTTGAACGGCGCTCTCTTTCTGCTTCTGCTTGTTTAGCCATGGCTCTTTGCATTTCCTGCGGCAGGTCAATTTGTTTTACTTCTACATTGGTAACTTTTACACCCCATGGATCTGTTTGTGAATCGATGATCTGTTGCAACCTGTGATTTATCTTTTCTCTTTGGGAAAGCAGGTCATCAAGCTCCGATTGTCCAAGAACGCTGCGTAATGTAGTTTGCGAAATTTGTGAAGTAGCTGCCAAGAAATTTTCTACCTGTACAATTGCTTTCTGGGGTACTATTACACGAAAGTATACCACCGCATTTACTTTAACAGAAACATTATCTGATGTGATAATATCCTGTGGCGGTACATCAAGCACAATAGTTCGCAAACTTACTTTCACCATTTTATCAATAACAGGTATTAACAAAATAAGTCCCGGACCTTTAACGCCATCACCACCAATCAATCGTCCGAGGCGAAAAATAACCCCCCGTTCATATTCACGCAATATTTTTATAGCACTGAACAATATGATCACGACAAATAAAATAATGACGACTGCTACGGTGGGGAACTGTTCCATAATTTCTTTTTTAACTGTTATTGATTTTTTCTACAAAAAGTTTCAGACCCTTCATCTCTTTTATTTTTACTTTTTCACCTTTATCAATTGTGCCGGTCAGTGATTCTGCATTCCATATTTCTCCCTGTATTCTTATAATACCGGTTGGGGATAATGTTTCCACAACTTCACCAGTATCTCCCACTAAGCCTTCTATACCTGTTACCACTTTACGGCGTTGCGCCCTGATGCCAAACCCCACCACAAACAAAAAGAAAAGCGCAGTTACGATCGTTGCCCCAATGATAACACCCCGGGAAATTTTTACCATTTCCAGCGACGAGTTGGATTTAATCAGCATCATTGAACCTAGTAATAAGGAAATTACACCGCCTATTGCAAGCAGGCCATGACTTACAATTTTTATTTCAAGCAGGAACAGTATCACAGCAAAAATGATCAGCGCAAGCCCGGCATAATTAATAGGTAACGTATGCATCGAATACAAGGCGAGTATCAATGCAATGACGCCCACAATACCTGGCAGAATAGAGCCAGGGTTATATAATTCAAACATGAGCCCGTACATTCCCAGCAGGAATAAGATATACGCAATATTTGGATCGCTGATGATATCCAGTATCTTTTCCCACACACTCATTTTATGTTCTTTCACAATTGCGGAGGCTGTATGCAATGTTTTAGTGCCGGAACTAAGCTCTACCACTCTACCATCGATCTTTGCAAGCAGCTCCGTTTCGCTTTTAGCAATTATATCAATTGCGGAATCTTCGAGTGCTTCCGTTTCAGAATAAGCAAAACTTTTACGTACTGCATTTTCTGCCCATTCCACATTATGGTGTCTTTTTTCTGCGATTGATCTTATAAATGCAGCAGCATCATTGGTAACTTTTTCATTCATGGTACTGTCCATTTGGTTCTGTAAGGTAACGGGATGTGCTGCGCCAATGTTTGTGCCCGGGGCCATCGCTGCAATATGAGCAGCCAGCGTAATAAAAACTCCGGCTGAACCTGCCTGTGCACCGCCCGGTGAAACATAAACGATCACCGGCACAGGCGATTCAAGTATATCGCTTACAATTCCCCTGGTGGATTTTAATAAACCGCCGGGCGTATTAAGATGAATGATGATGCATTCCGCTTTTTCACGGTTAGCTTTTTCAATACCATTATGAATAAAATCTGCCGATGCAGGATTGATGCTGCCGTCAATCTTCATCGAGATCACCGTTTGTGCACCAGTAACAAGCGGAAATAAAAAAAGAAAAAGACAATATGATAATATACGTTCCATAAGAACCTGTCGGCAGACAGGCAGGCCTGGTTAAAAGACCTTTTGTAAGTTACCGAAATCATCGGATAATGTATGATAATAAAATAGCGGTCAAATTGGGAACGAGCTGAATATCATTAAACGGCACTTTCATTAAAAGATAACATGATGTTGTTCACCTTAGCTTCTACTTTACGATATTTTACACCAGCTTTGTCAAGCATGATCTTAGAGGCTTTAAAAATGTCATTACTTTCATATTTATCAGACAGGTAGATGACCTCGTTAATACCGGATTGAATAATGGCTTTTGCACATTCATTGCATGGGAACAAAGCAGTATAAATTTTACAACCCGCGAGGTCCATTCCGATATTATTCAAAATTGCATTCAATTCCGCGTGGCAGATATACGGATATTTGGTTTCCAGGAAATCTCCTTCTTTATACCAGGGAAACTCATCATCATTGCAGCCGATCGGCAAACCATTATATCCAGCGCCAACAATTTTATTTTTTCCATTTACTATACATGCCCCGACTTGTGTATTTGGATCCTTACTTCTTTTGGCAGACAACAAAGCAACTCCCATGAAGTACTCATCCCACGAAATATAGTCTTGTCTTTTTTTCAATTGCAGAATGTTTTGCTGCAAAGAAAAATAATTTTGTTTGTTTTGAATGACTATTGGATAAAAACAAATGGTATTTATGCGAGGAACTGTACGACTTCAAAATTGGAAAAATTACGAAGGTCCCGGAAATCATAAGGCAAAATGAGTGCTTTCCCGTAAAACAATTCTTATTTTACAAGGAAGTCCGACTATTGAAAAACTTATGGAGATCAGCCACCATCGAATACTACGTATTCCGGGAAAAATAACTTTCCCGCAGCTAAAGAGATTGCCAAATTCTCTGAAGCAAAATTCAATTAATTTATTGAACTATGTTAAGTCGCTCGGCTATAGGGAAACACTTGACCAATACGAACTTCTGAAGCTGGGCATCTTTAATCAACTTAATTTTTTCCAGTTACTTGCCGGTATACTTATTCTTTGCACTTGTATTTTTCATCATCAGTTTCCCGCCTGGGCTTGCATCGTTGCGGGCATGCCAGCACTGATCAATATTGTTGTGCTATACCTGAATAAACGTTACCTCCACCAGACCGCATTGATCGCTTACTTTATTTTCCAACCGCTTGCCACCAGTTTTATTTTTATAAATAGTATAAGCCTGGGGCTGGATCTTTATTTCATTCTTTACGGTATCCTTGCTGTCTTTTTCTTAAAAGAAATAGGCCTCATGATATTTTCGATATGTTTTTCGATGGTAAACTTTTTTATCCTGTCTGTTGTATTAGAACTTTTTATTTACCAGTTGGAGAATATCAATCACTTTTTATACCTCGTTAATGAAGGAGTGACGATCGTCTTTATTTTTTATGGCTTGTATCTTATCAAAAA
>DASUTO010000181.1:0-4047 GCA_036374555.1 Chitinophagaceae bacterium | reverse complement strand
ATGACTTTAATGATGAGATAATTCTATTCTTTGAGCCGATTTCAGAATTGAGCGTAAAAGCTGCAAAAGAAAGTCATGACAGAATTGCCAGGCGAACTATTGACAAAGACACGCCGGTGAAATTGGAGCAACTCCAGTTTTATGGAAAGGGTGGTGAAGATTTTGCTAAAGACCGATATAATGCCAGGCAAAAACTAATGACTATAAAAACTCCTATTCTGGTAATCTCTGGAGATCATGAAATATGTTTTCCTCCTGAAAATTGGTTTGAGTTAAACAGGCAGTTGCCAACAACACAATTGGTAGTTATTCCCCGGTCGGGCCATGGACCTCAACACCAGTACCCGGAAATGGTATCAGATTATATTCATTCTTTTATTGAGAAAAACAAAAGCCAGGGAGTTAACAATTGATGTAATACAAAAAATCAGATCATGCGCCTTCGTATTATTAAACATACACCTGCATATTGGCAAGTAACAATTGATAATCCTCCTCTAAATCTGTTTGATCCAGAATTGGGTGATGAATTATCATCCCTGGTCACGGACCTCGAGCGGAACTCAGAGATTAAAGTTGTAGTGTTTGACAGTGCAAACCCGGATTATTTTATTGCGCATATTGATTTAATTAGGTCGGCAGAATTTGATCTGGCCCCAAGACCAGCAACCGGGCTCCCTACCTGGCCGGATGTTGCTAGAAGATTTGAGCTTGCTTCATTCCTGACAATAGCATCAGTAAGGGGAAGGGCAAGAGGTGTTGGCAGTGAATTTATCCAGGCGATGGATGTTTGTTTCGCTAGTAAAGAGAGAGCCAAACTTGCTCAAATAGAAATTGGTTGCGGATTAATTCCAGGTGGCGGCGGACTTGAAAGATTACCTCACTTAATTGGTAGAAGGCGGGCATTGGAAGTAATTATCGGCGGAGAAGATTTTAATGCTGAAACGGCTGCTTTATACGGATGGATCAATCGCGCCATTCCGGATGATGATCTCGATGGTTTTGTAGATCGTTTTGCAAGGCGCGTTGCCAGTTTCGAAAAAGACGCAATTGCAGCAGCAAAAAAAATAATCTACAAACGTACCGGTCTTGTTAAAACCGAAGAATTTCTTGAATCGGAAGACGCTTTTTTTGAGGCAATTTCATGGCCGGGAACACAGAAACGCATTACGGAAATAATGAAAATGGGTTTTCAGCAACCAGGTGAATTTGAATTGGAGTTAGCAACACAATTAGGGCCACGGGAACCAGTACTTTTTTAAAAAAATATTCATTGTTATGCTTCAAACGGGAAACAAGGCGCCTGACTTCACACTTTATGCTACTCCATACGAGGAAATAAGCCTGTATGATTTCCAGGGCAAGCGGGTAGTATTAGTTTTCTATCCAGCAGACTGGAGCCCTGTTTGCGGGGATCAATTAATGCTGTATAATGAAATAACGGACGTATTTGACAAAATGAATACGCAGGTAATAGGTATTTCGGTAGATAGCAAATGGTGTCATGCAAGTTACCGGGAGCAACGCAATCTTGGTTTTCCCCTGTTGGCTGATTTTGAACCTAAGGGAAGTATAGCCAGGATGTATGGTGTGTATAATGAGCAGGAAGGAGAATGCGAAAGAGCATTATTTGTATTAGATGAAAAAAGCATAATTCAATGGAGCTTTCTCTCTGAACCTGATAAAAATCCTGGTGTGGAGGGTATTCTTAATGCATTAGAAAAACTGGAACCGGTTAGTTAACTCTTAAATTCATTATCAATGTCATTAACACCTCCTGTATCATCCATTGACCATTTATGGGGCAACAAGAATGCATTAATTGAACTGGTAGAGTATGGCGATTTTCAGTGCCCGTATTGCGGAAGAGCCTATCCTATTATCAAGCGATTAAAAGTGGAGATGAACGATTCAGTAAAATTCATTTTCAGGAATTTCCCGATCTCAAAGATACACCCGCAAGCTAAAGCAGCAGCAATAGCTGCTGAAGCTGCAGCCCTGCAAAATAAATTTTGGGAAATGCACGATTTGATTTTTGAGCATCAGAAACGTCTTACACATGAAGCAATTGTTGAGTATGCACACATGGCGGGATTGGATCTTAACAGGTTTAACGAAGATATTCAACACGAAAATCTTTTAAGGAAAGTGGAAGGCGATTTTATGAGCGGACTTAGAAGCGGCGTAAATGCCACACCAACCTTTTTTATCAATGGTTCCCGCTATGAAGGAAGCTGGGAAGGTAATTACCTCTCGGAATATCTATTAAATATCAGTCAAAATGCCCAAAGAATTTAAAATTGATATATACAATAAACCGCATTATTCATCTATTGATTCCAGATGCGTAAGGGGTTAGCTTTAGTTAGTTGGAACACTATGCCCAAAGATAGCTTAATCGGGTATCTCAACTTATTTCTTAAACATAAAACACATGTCAACAATTACAACCAAAAACATAGTCTTTGTTACCGGTGCATTTGTTTCTAACGCTTGTTGGGATGAATGGAGAATCTATTTTGAAAGCAAAGGTTATTCAACGGTTGCACCGCCCTGGCCTTACAAGAATGGAACAGCAGCCGAATTAAGAGCCAGGCAGCCTAATGATACGGATCTTGCAGCGCTTACGCTCACGCAACTAATCGATTACTATGCGAACATTGTTAAGAGTTTTCCGGAAAAGCCCATTGTCATCGGTCATTCTCTTGGTGGATTGATCACTCAAATTATATGCAACAGGGATTTGGCTGCTGCAGCCGTAGCTATTCATTCAGTTCCTCCACAAGGAGTGTTCCCATATGAGTTTTCGTTTTTAAAGGCCGGATGGAGGGTATTGGGCCTTTTTACCTCTCTTAAAAAAACCTACCTCATGTCATTTAAGAAGTGGCAATATGCTTTTGTAAATGGCATGCCACTTAAGGAGCAAAAAGAATCCTATGAAAAGTACACAATACCAGAATCCAAGACAGTTGCACGAGGCGGATTGACAAGTGCAGCAAAAGTCGATTTCAATAAGCCACATCCCCCACTACTGCTTACAGCGGGTACAGAAGGAACAATTATACCTGCACATCTTGACAGGAGAATTTTTAAAAAATACAAAAAGAATGGATCTATCCTGGAGTACAAAGAATTTAAAGGTCGAAATCATTTTGTACTTGGACAAAATACATGGAAAGAGGATGCAGATTATATATTGGATTGGTTAAAACGAATTTGATTATAAAAAATAAGTAAAGATTAGACTTATGAAATGGACTTTTTTATTGAGCGTAGGTGCGATGATTAATATAAGCTGCAATCATGCAAAGAGCGAAGACAAAATGAATTCTGAACTTTCAAATGAAACATATATGAAAAATGAAATCACAGTAGCAGATTATTCAACAGACTCTGCGATCGAAGTGCAAACTAAAGCATTTCTAAAAGCGTTGAACACAAGCGGAGGTAAGCCAATGGAAACAATGCAACCTGCGGATGCACGAAAAGTTTTGGAGGGGGCACAAAGCTCGGTCAAACCCGATATTTCAGGTGTTGAAGTTTCCGAGAAAACTATTACCCAGGACGGAATCACAGTTAAACTATTTATAATGCGGCCGTCGGGGATAAAAGAAACTTTACCCGCTTTCATGTTTTTTCATGGCGGCGGTTGGGTACTTGGCGATTTTCCAACACATCAGCGATTCATACGTGATTTAGTAGTTAATTCAGGTGCCGTTGCGGTACATGCAGAATATAGCCGTTCACCAGAGGCTAAATACCCTACTGCTGTTAATGAGTGTTATGCCGCTGCAAAGTGGGTATCTGAACATGGCTCAGAAATAAATGTTGATGGAAAGCGTTTGGCTATTGTTGGTAATAGTGTTGGAGGTAACTTAACTGCAGCAGTAGCATTAATGGCAAAAAATAAGAAAGGCCCTGAATTTAAAATGCAGGTTTTATTTTGGCCAGTAACAGACGCGTCATTTGAAACAGTTTCTTATAACAAATATGCAAATGACCGCTTTCTTACAAAAAATATGATGAAATGGTTTTGGGATAATTATG
>DASUTO010000180.1:0-2699 GCA_036374555.1 Chitinophagaceae bacterium | reverse complement strand
TCGCTGATGTGGAAGAACATTTTGCTTGGTTTTACTCTGCTGAACCGCTCCTTCTCCAAATGGAGAAGGAGATGGAGGATGAGGTTTAAATCTTTCCTTCAACTTTATTTCTCTTTATAAATTTACCATATCCTTTCTGCAATAAACATTTTCCGTCATCAATCGCAACTTGTCCTCTTAAAAGAACCGTTTTAACCTTTCCAGTCAGTTCCCAACCTTCATAACCGCTATAATCGACATTCATATGATGTGTGTTCGATGATAAGGTGTGTTTTTCATGCGGATCGAATATCACAATATCTGCGTCACTGCCGATTGCTATTGTTCCCTTTCTTGGAAACATACCGAAGATCTTTGCAGGGTTAGTGCAGGCGACCTCAACATATTTATTTAACGTGATCTTATTCTTCACTACCCCTTCACTAAATAATAATTCCATCCTGTTTTCAATAGCCGGATGACCATTGGGAATTTTTGAAAAATCTTTCTCCCCCATTTTCTTTTGTTCCCACATAAATGGACAATGATCCGTGGCTACAACCTGCACTAATCCCTGGTTGATACCGGCCCACAATGTCGCCTGGTCTTTCTTTTCTCTTAATGGCGGACTCATCACCCATTTGGCTCCATCAAAATCCTTTTCATAAAGAGATGCATCAAGAATTAAATATTGAATACAGGTTTCAACAAACACTTTCTGGTTTCTTCGTGTGGCATTGCGAACTGCATTCAATGCGCCTTCACATGTGAGGTGAACAATATATCCCGGGCACCCGGTATAATGCGACATATCGACGAATCTTTCTGCTGCTTCGGCTTCTGTTACTTCAGGTTGCGATAAATAATGATACAAAGGAGAAAGCTTTCCTTCGCCTCTATGTTTTGCAATTAAATAATCGATCATATCACCATTAGTAGCATGCACATTTATCAATCCACCATGTTGCTTTACTTCTTCCATCAAACCGATCATCTGCCGGTCGTCGATCATCAATGCACCTTTATAGGCCATAAAAGTTTTGAAAGAACTGATCCCTTCTTTTTCTATAAAGTCTTTTATTTCTTTTTTAGTGTTCTCATTAAAATCTGTCACTGCCATATGAAAACTGTAATCACCGACACAGTTACCATTACTTCTCCCCTGCCATTCTTCCAATGCAGCTCTAAGGCTATTGCCTTGTTTCTGTAAAATAAAATCAATGACCATCGTCGTGCCGCCAAACAAGGCTGCTCTTGTTCCTGTTTCATAATTGTCAGATGAAAACGTTCCCATGAAAGGCATATCCAAATGCACATGCGGATCGATACCACCGGGAAAGACTAATTTACCGGTTGCATCTATTATATCATCGGCATTTACCGGCAGGTTTTTCCCAATGGTATGTATCACTTCGCCATCAATAAACAGATCAGCGACATAATCTGCATCTGCGGTGATTATTCTTCCGTTTTTGATCAATATTGACATATCTATTCGTCTTTTGTCGATAGAGACAAGGCATGCCTTGTCTCTACCATTGTGTTCGAATCAACAATTTTATATGAACGCATCAGAAAGATATAAAGAATGGCGCTAACAAAAAATCCGACAAACCAGGCATAGTTATACAGATCATTTACCCATAAAGGAAAAGCATCCTTGCTTATAACTTTTATTGTTACAAGGAACCCGGGTACATTAGGTAAGATGCCACAGAGCAGAGCGATGATCGCATTTTTATTAAATCCATTTCTGAAACCATAAGCTCCGTTATGTTTATACAGATCCTCAACCACCAGCTTTTGCTTTTTTATAAGATAATAATCAGCGATCATGATCCCGCCAACCGGTCCCAGCAAACTTGAATAAGCGATCAGCCAGGTAAATATGTATCCCGTTGGATCGGCAATTAATTTCCAGGGAAAGATCAAAACACCAATAACTCCTGTGATATAACCTCCCATTCTGAAATTAATTTTCCTGGGGGCAAGATGAGAAAAATCATTTGCAGGGCTTACAATGTTTGCTGCAATATTTGTCGCCAATGTTGAAATAGCAACAGCGATCATTGCAAAAGTGACCATGAGTTTGTTTTCAAACCTTCCGGCAAGCTGAACCGGATCCCAGATAGTACTCCCATAAACGATCGCAGTAGCCGATGTAACTACAACGCCGATAAAAGCAAATAGTGTCATTGACGGAGGCAATCCAATTGCCTGTCCTCTTATTTGTGCTTGCTGACTTTTTGCATATCGTGTAAAATCAGGAATGTTTAATGAAAGAGTTGCCCAGAAGCCAACCATGCCGGTTAATGCGGGGAAAAAATAATTCCAGAATGATGGGCCCTGAAGTTTGGCAGGTTGTTCTAATATCGGCCCTAAACCATTTGCTGCACTGATCGCCCAAAATAATAATGCAATCGCAGCAACAGGAAGAAAGATCGCTTTAAACACTAATAATTTCCTGATGCTTTCTACACCAAGATAAACCACGAACATATTCAAAAACCAGAAAACAAAAAAACAGATCATCGGCACAGCCTGCGGGAATAATGAACTGTGATCGATATCCGGCATGGTGGGATTCCAGGCTCTTATAATATAATATATAGACGCCCCGCCGATCCATGTTTGAATACCAAACCACCCGCAGGCAACTATCGCCCTGAGCATGGCAGGAATGTTCGCACCTTTCACACCAAAACTGGCTCTTGCAAAAA
>DASUTO010000179.1:0-5629 GCA_036374555.1 Chitinophagaceae bacterium | reverse complement strand
GTATAATTAATTTGTTGTATTTCATAATGAACAAGTTTTTTCTTTTTTATAATGAAAAGTTTATGCTAAACTGAAATCTTCTTGCACTCGGGAATGGAATATATTCAATACCATACGATGGCACCCCGCCTATATTCTTATCGACATTTACCTCAGGATCGAAGCCTGTATAGTCAGTTATTACAAATAAATTCTGTGCTGTGAGGGCTACCGTTGCGTTTTTGATATATTTTGAGATATTCCCGATAGAATAACCGATTCTCGCATTCTGACACTTTAAGAAATTACCCTTTTCGAGGAAGCGGGTGGAAGAAGTAATTGCATTTGATAGATCTTCTCTTATTTCACTATTGACGAAAGCTGAAGCAACATTCCGCGTCCCAAGGTTGGTGATCGGTATAACGTTCATGGCTGTTTCATTATAAATATAATGCCCATATGCGCCGTTGAAGTTTACAGTCACAGTCCATTTCTTATAGTTTAGCTCTGTACTTATACCTAATAGTACGTTCGGATTGGGGTCTTCACCATAGTAAGAAACGTCCCCATCCTCCAAATACATAGATTGTCCGGTGTTTGGATCAATGCCGAGGAATTCCCTCAGGTAGAATACATTCAATGGATAGCCTGAAGCCAATTTCTGTACATAAGCGCCGGAACTTCCTTGTCCACTCAGGCCGCCGGTGTTATAAGTACCATCCAGACCTTCGAGTTTATTTTGAAGCCATGTCGCATTGAAGCCTAGATCCCATGTCAGATCTTGTTTCTTAATCACAGTTCCTGTAACTGATAATTCGACTCCTTTGTTATTGATGGTTGCAGGCAGATTTCTCCATTGTTTTGCAGAAGATGCTCCTGGTTGAGGGAAGTCTAATTCGAACAAAACGTCTTCAGTTTCTTTGTTAAAGTAATCGGCGGTGATATTTAACCTGCCGCCCCACAAACCGACATCTATACCTCCGTTAAGTGTAATGGAAGTCTCCCATTTCAAATCCGGATTACCGACATTCTGCTGAGTGATTGAACCGGGGCCAGAAATACCATATCTTGTTTGTGAAGCTCCGGGTGGGAATTCCTGGTTACCAGTTTTACCATAGCCGAACCGGAGTTTCAAATTACTTATTGTTCCCATATTTTGCATAAAGTTTTCCTGGCTCACATTCCAGGCAGCAGAGAAAGATGGGAAAAAAGCGTACTTGTTATTTTCACCAAACTTGGTTGAACCATCGCGTCTCACAGTTGCAGTTAGTAAATATTTGTTTTTGTAGTTGATGTTAGCTCTTGCAAACATTGACTGCAGCTCATTAGTAGGTGCTTCATAATGCTGGATACTGCGGGAAGAAACTGTGGTGTAACCAAACATGTTATAGTAAGGAATTCCGATATCAACAAAATCCTGTCCCCTCATACTTGAGTTTGAAGATTCAAAGTTCAGATACTCATAACCCACAACTGCATTCAGATTGAAATTGCTGTTGAATTGCCTGGTGTAGCTCAAAGTGTGAGTGAATTGTTCAACTAAAAGTCTCGACTCCGCAGAGCTGGCCCAACCCCTGTTTCTAATATCGTTGATATTAAGAAGCTGACGACCTATCATTGCTGTACGGCGGCCATCACTCTGGTTACGACCATACTGGAACCTGTATTCAAGCTCATTTGTAAACTTATAATAGGGAGCAATATAACCCCAGTATTGAGTAGTATTTACGTTATCATCATACATCTCCAGCATCCACAGAGGGTTTATGGATGAAGCACCAAACTGGGGCTCGATCCAGAAACTATCAGCAGTTTTCTTAAAAGGATGAGTCGGGTTCCATTGTAATGCCTGGCCAATTAACGTCCCCTGGAAACCTGCATTATTAGTAATGGGCACCACTTCTTCCGTTAGTTGCGCCGTGTTGATATTTATATCCAGGCCCAATTTTTTGCTTTCAAAGAATCTGAAATTCCCGGTATAACCTACCGTGTACTTTGTCAGTTGGGATTCTTCCACGATACCTTTTTCATTCAGGTAACTTAAAGATATACGTTGACGTGCTGATTCATTACCGCCACTGAAAGATAGGTTTACATTTTGTGTCAATCCTGAACGGAGGATTTCATCCATTGCGTCAACATTTGCTCCATAATCACCGCTTGTCAAACTATACTTTTTTAAAGCCGCACGATATTCTTCTCCGCTAAGGATGTCGATCTGATTTGCGATTGAAGAAGTTCCAATAGAATAACCTACTTCTACTAAAGGGGTGCCAACTTTACCCTTTTTCGTCGTAATAAGTATTACGCCATTTGCGCCACGTGAACCAAAGATAGCAGCAGCTGAAGCATCTTTTAATACATCCATGCTTTCAATGTCTGCAGGGTTGATATAATTTAACGGATTTGAACCAGGCGTATTCCCAAATCCAGGAAGGTCATTTAAAGCAGGACGACCAGAACCCCCCTCTAGCGGAACTCCATCAACAACAATCAATGGTGAGTTTCCTGAACGAACGGAACTCGTTCCACGAATACGAATTGTGCTTCCCGCACCAGGCTGACCATTGTTCGATGTAATCTGTAAACCTGCTACTTTACCCTGAATCAATTGATCGGGTGAAGTATTTACACCTTTGTTAAAATCTTTTGCTTTAACGGAAGCGATTGATCCGGTTAAATCTTTTCTTTTGGCAGTGCCATAGCCGGTAACAACAACTTCACCCAACTGTGCATTGTTGACCACCATTGATATATCAACAGTCGATTTTCCACTAATATCTACTTCCTGGGTTGCATACCCGATAGAAGAAAACACTAACGTAGTAACTCCCGAACCAACAGAAATTCGAAAAGAACCGTCAGAGCCGGTTTGTGTGCCGGTCTTAGTTCCTTTTGGCGTGACAGTAACACCCGGAACACCGGTGTTGTCTTTAGAGTCAGTTACCCTACCGGTGACGACTCTGTCTTGAGCCATTATTAACTGCGATACACATAGCAGTACAATAACAGCTGCGGATTTTAGCAGATTTTTGCAGGACATAAGCATTTGTAGTTATCGTGAATAAAAAAAAATACGATTTGGCTATGTAATTTAGACACATTTATGAATTCACCAACATTTCCAACCAATTTTTTTTCTTTAATCTTTAACCACTCAATGAATTATAAAGTTCTTATACAAACAGTCATTAGTAAAAAAGGTTGGGAAATAGTAAGAGTTCATTTTTCTTTTAATTGCTGCTCCTAAAATACGCGGGTCATTTTTTTTGGAAGAAGAAACCATAATCTCAGGCCAGGACCGTTTAAAGCAAAGGTTCTGTAAACGTTTACTGTGCAAAACTTTTATGCTGGAAGTATAACAGCCGGCAGGTTAATAGTGGGCACTTCTATTTAGTTTTCTCTGCAACTTCCTCCAGTTTATTTTTCTTCAAACCAGTTTTTAATTTATAAAGTTTGCCGGGCCGGTGCGGTACATCATCTTCCATTTCATCAAGATCATCCAGCCAGTTTTTTAATGCAATTTTTTTTCTGAAATTTCTCCGGTCAAGTTTTATTCCCAGGATGGCCTGGTACAGATCCTGCAATTCTCTCAATGAAAATTTCTCCGGTAATAAATTAAAAATAACCGGCTCATCCATTATTTGTATACGGAGTCTTTGTAAACAAGCTTCAATTATTTCTTTGTGATCAAAAGCCAGGTCCTTAAGATTTTTCAATGAATGCCAGTGTACTTCGTTATCCGTTATTTCTAATTTATGATTGCGGATATTGATCAGTGAATAATAGGCGGTTGTAATAACGCGGCCCGACGGATGACGATTGACTGCTCCAAAACTTCCCACCTGCTGAAGAAATACATCATCTAATCCTGTTCTTTGTCTTAACACACGATAAGGTGCACTATCCAGATCCTCTTCTACTTTTACCAGGTCTCCAAGCAATGACCATTTGCCGGCAAACTCTTCCAGATCGGATTTGATCAGCAATACTCTCAATTCTTTTTTCTCAAAACCAAAAATGACGCAGTCAACCGATATCGCTATTTTGAAATAGTCAATATGACTGATCTTTTCAGCTTCGGCCGTTTTCATTTTTTTAATTACTTCGGTCATAAATTTGGGGTAGCTGTTAGTATAATATTATCTTTTTCGTTTGCACGCTGTTCTTTACAGAAATGCGAAGTAAATAAATTCCCGGTGAAAAACTTTTTCTTTCGTTTTTATCAAGCGAAATTTTATGCACCCCCTTTGCCAACACTCCCAACGACTTTTCAAACATTTTTTGTCCTGATTCATTATACAATTGCATGGAAGCAGCTCCCGATTCTTCGTTTTCAATTTCCAAAATACCATTTTCAATTAATGGATTCGGATAAACATTTACTTTAAAAGTTACAGGCTGGTTATTGATATTAGTAACCGGTGTTGTTACAACATTAGTAACATTGCGGTTTAGATAAAGATGAAATTCGCCGGGTTGCAAGGTTATTGTTTGCGGGGTGCCCGTGGCTGTAAATGTATTTCCGTTCAGGTAATCATACCAGGTCCCCGCATTTTGAAACGTTACTGTACTTGTTGTTGTATTCACATCAAAATTTCCGATAATACAAACATTAGAAGTGTCTGTTGTTATTTGCAGCCATTTAAATGCACCTGCAAGATTCTGCGTTACACGGTCAGTTAAAAATCCGTTCTTATATAAAGGATGAAAACGCAGTTTTAATAAGGCTGAATAAATATCATACAATCGTTGACGACTGATATTTTGCATATAATCCCAGCGGATCGGCTTGGGATCAAGCCGACAAGCATTGTTTACTGTTCCATTTGTACAATGATTGATGCTGTAATCGTATCCAAGCTCACCAAATTCCCAGATCATTTTTGGTCCGGGTATCATGGTGAAAAATGAAGCACACATTTCCATTCGTTTCAAAGCCGTGTAAAGATCCTTCGTATTATAATTGCCGGCCGCATTTCCATATAGAAGATTTTTATACATCATTCTTTCTTCATCATGACTTTCCATATAAGTAACAAGGTGGGGTTGTGTCCAGTTCCTTACTTTAAAAATTCCAGATTCAAAGTTTGATGTCGGCCCCACCCAACCCATTGCCGCTTCCTGGAAATTATAACTGGAGTTTCCCCACAGCAACATACCATAATTTGAAAGTTCGATCTCTTCCGTATTTTCGGCAAAATGCTCCAGTATACAATAGCTCCCGGGAGATTTCAATTGCATTGTATCGTAATACCTTTTCCAGATAGCTACCCTGTCTGAATGATAAGCTGCAACACAGGCTTCATCGGTAGTACTGCCACCACACTGTGTGTTTTGGGTAAACCCTTTTGAAAGATCCCATCGGAAACCATCTACTTTATATTCTGTAAGCCAATGCTCCGCCACACGGCTGGTGAAATAACGGGTAGCCAAACTCTCGTGATTAAAATCATTAAAGACATTATAAGGATGTGTTGCCGTTACATTGAACCACGGATTATTTGCGGCGGGCTGATTGGTAGCACTGTTCCAATATAATGCCGCTAATGGACATTGACCCGTTGCATGATTCAATCCAATAGCCATGATCACAGCTAGTCCTTTTGAATGACAAGAATCGATGAATTCTTTCAGACAATTCTTTGTT
>DASUTO010000178.1:0-2954 GCA_036374555.1 Chitinophagaceae bacterium | reverse complement strand
CTGGGTTTGTATTTTAATGCTATAATGTTTGCCCGTAATGATTCATCGATGGAATTAAAATGTACACAAAGCAATCCCACCTCTTTTGGCGGCAGTGGTACGACGTTAAGTTTGATTTCAGTAATAAATGCCAGTGTGCCTTCTGATCCTGCGATCAGTTTACAAAAATTAAAATCTTCTTTACCTGCCGTGAATGGGGCAGATTCCAACAACACATCGATCGCATAACCTGTGTTTCTTCTTTCCACAGATTTCTTGGGAAACTCTTTTCTTATCTCTAACTGGTTTTCATGATTGCTTAATATGCTACGGATAGATCTATAAATATCTGCTTCTAATCCTTTGCTTTCACATTTATCATGAAACTCGTCAATAGTTACTGATCTGAATTCCGCTTCGCTGCCGTCACTCAGCAATGCTTTTACTTCAAGCAAATGTTCCCTTGTACTTCTATACACGATAGAGTTAGAACCGCAGGAATTATTGCCAACCATTCCGCCGATCATAGCCCTGTTGGCAGTTGATGTTTCTGGTCCGAAAAACAAACCATGTTGTTTTAGGAACATATTTAGTTCATCACGGATCACACCGGGTTGTACCCGGATCCAATTTTCTTCTTTATTCAGCTCTAGTATCTGTGTAAAATATTTTGAAACATCGACAATGATGCCATTGCCTACCACTTGCCCTGCCAGTGAAGTACCTGCTGTTCTTGGGATCAGTGAGGTCTTTTCATTCTTTGCAAACCTGATAAGGAGTTTAATGTCGTCGATCGTTTTTGGAATAGCCACCGCTAATGGCATTTCACGATAGGCGGATGCATCTGTAGCATACAGGGTACGCATCGTAAGATCATAAAATAATTCTCCTTCGAGTTGGTGTTCTAACTGCCGCAGTTTCTCCTTCATTAACTGTGAAATATTGATTGGTTGTAAGGGGCCAAAATTAATTCTTTTGAAATGAAAAGATTGAAAATTGAATCTTAAGTAATGTCTCAGTTTGGATCATGTTATTATGAAAAGCTTTTGAACCACATAGAAACAGTAGAAACATAGGGTTTCACATAGACTATGTGTGATTCTATTGTGTTCTATATGCCTATGTGGTTCATTTTTTTTCAAACTGAAACATTATCAAATTTTGTTATTGATGAATAGAATTACAGGACGTACAAGTGAGTGACACAACCAAAGACGATGGAAGTACTGCAGCCGGTTATCAAATCACTTTCTTCTTCCAACGACCACTTCGCAAATAAAAGAATGCAGGGATGAACATGCATGTCCAGTAAAGCCATTCACTCATCCAGCCAATTGTGATCGAAAGCTTGAGTTTCTCAAGAACGACATAAATAAATACGCAATATAGAATGATCGTTACCGCTTCAATTAAAAAAGTAACTTTTGTGTTGCCGGTACCGGTAACCGCATGAAGCCATACAACAGAAAACGACATAAGGATCATAGCAAGTGATACGACCCGGATGACGGGTATGCCTTGTTGAATAAATTCATCACTCTGTCCGAAAATAGACAAAAATAAATGCGGAAATAAATTCAGGAACAGGCAAAGAACAAGAGCAATGCCCGTGCTCAGCTTTACAATTTTCTTAATAACCGGGATCACCTGCTCATGTTTGCCCTGCCCGATAATATTACTTACCATGCTGTTGCTGGTCGATGCAAATGCCCAGCTCATGCAGCCAAACATCCCAAATACATTTCGCATCACGTTTGAAATGGCTTGCGGATTATCCGAAGGTTGATTTCTTTCAATAAGAATATAAAATAGCTCCCAACTCATGATGCTGATGGCATGCTGGAATACAA
This sequence comes from Chitinophagaceae bacterium, assembly GCA_036374555.1. GTDB lineage: Bacteria > Bacteroidota > Bacteroidia > Chitinophagales > Chitinophagaceae > VBAS01. Next base: position 1,125 of record DASUTO010000178.1, on the reverse strand, counting down.
GGGGTGCCGACATAGCGGTGATAAGCGATGCATTCTTTTTATCCCAGCGCAGGTTTTTAAAAAGGGCATATTGCTGTGCTATTCCTTTTTGATGAATAACTATGTAAATAACAAACATACCAACGAACTCGGCGATGATAGAAGCATACGCTGCGCCATTAAATCCTAATTCAGGTAAACCCCATTTTCCAAATATCAATGTGTAATCAAAAACAACATTGGCTATTGCTTCTGCAACAGTGCCCATCACCATGTATCTACTTTGATTGGTGCCAACAAGCAATGCGTTCCTTAATTGATAGATATAAAGAAAGGGCAACCCCCAAATCCGAATTTGAATAAAGCTGATGGCCATTTCAGCTTTTTCCGGTTCATGTAATATCGAGCGAAGCAGCGTGGGTGTAAAAGTATAAGAAACAGTAACGGCAACTGCTGCGATCAATAATGCGGTAAAAATTCCCTGGTTAAAGATTTTACCGATCTCATCTGGCCGGTTTTCACCAGCCCGCCGACTAATAAGAGCCAGCAGTCCATTATTTAACGCAAAGCCGATAGAAGCAAATATTAAATAATAAACCCCGGTGATGCTGGCGACCGCAAGAGTTGTAGTTGAATAATGGCCGAGAAAAATATTATTAGTGATGAAATTCAGTTGCGGCACAAGAATAGCAATGCTTACAGGCAGAGTCAGTTTAAGGATCTGCTTGTTAGTGATCTTAAATTGCAGGCTATTTTGAAGGCTATCCATCATTTTAAAAGGACTGCAAGATAAGTAGGAAGGAAATCACAAATAACAAATCCCAAATTCCAATTTTCTCTGTTAGTTTAAGGATTTGTTGGAATTTGGAATTTTAGAATTGGAATTTTGTTCTATTATTGCTGCAATAAAATCAATTATCTGAAACCTTCATTTCATATAAAGCCCGGGACCGAGTATAACCCTGCCAACTCGATCTTATTAATAATTGCCGGAAAAAGGCATTGCAGTTTTGCGATCATGAACTATCTATCAAAAGAATTAGTTGAGTTTGGATACTACACTTCTACAGAAGATGAAAATGATTATAAAAGCTTTTTTGAAGGAATCGGGTCGTTGAATAACCGGTATTATCAGACTGCGATCGG
>DASUTO010000177.1:0-4467 GCA_036374555.1 Chitinophagaceae bacterium | reverse complement strand
TACAATATATTCATCGCCGACTTTTCTCAATCGGAGCCAAACTTTGAAATCTTCAAAATCCGTGCTATCCCCGGTAACTGTAAATTCTGATTCAGTTTTATCCTTAGAAATGTCGGGTGGAATTAGTTTTCCCGACAGTTTTTGTTTACCGGTGAGAAAAGAATTTGTAATAACAGCTGTTTGCAACTGCGTTGCCAGTTCATTGTATTTTGCTTTTGCTTTGGCGGCATCTTTTGTTCGCAAAAATTTTGAATAAAAGAAAGTGTTCTCATCAAAATCTTCGGCTATTAAGTTTTTACCAAGGCTACCCGGAATAGTAACGAGGCTATACGTAAATGCCAATACAGCATCTTCATCGATCTCCTCTATCTCGTTTAATACATCATCTTCCAGTACGACATCCCCATTGATATTATCAAAAAAATCCGGGTAAGATTTGATGGCTGAATTTAATCCTTCAGCAAAATTTTTAGGACTTCCTGAAATAACTTCTCCCGTTGCGGTCGTTACCGATGTAAGTTTCTTTACCACACCGTTTTCCCAGATCCCCACTGTTAGTCGTCCATTTGTTTCAAACCTGTAACCATTCCCGTTAATTCTTCCCTGCACATAATCGCCAACGAAGATGGTGCCCTGGTTATTAAAAAAATATGCTTTACCGGTAAATTCACCATTTACTGCACCTCCATAATAAGCAGTTTGCTTTGCCAGATCAATATCCAGTATCTGGGAGCCATTCAGAAAATCATTTACATAATTTCCTTCGGAATAATATTTTTTATATTTAAACCCATAACAATATCCGGAAGCTCCTTTATCATTTAAAGTTCCCCAAAAACGAGTACTATCTCCAATAATTACACCGTTACTCAAATGCCCGTTAACATAATATCCAAAATAGCGTTTTTGTTTTTTCAGATCGCAATAGTAGGAGGAGTCAGTGAGCAGGTTATCGTGGTTTATAGGCCCCGCCAAAATATGGTCGGTTGTAGCTTCTGCAATTAAAGATGGAGATTTTAAAAAACTGGTAAACGAAGCCGGACCCGGTTGCACCCATTTATCATCACGCCACTCTCCCTCATAAAGTTGTTTAGTCTTTAATTCATATTGATACCCCGTCCCGTTTTTTTTATCATTTATATAGTTCACATCACTTATAACAGAACCGTCCGCAAATATTTGAAGACCTCGGCCATTCAGTTTATCATTGGAAAACCCTCCCATGATCATTCCATTATCTTTATAAAACAAAATGCCTTTCCCTTCTTTTACTCCATTGACAAAATCGCCAATATATAATACTCCGGATTCGCTTAAGAAAGACCCTTTACCATTCAGTTTTCCGTTCTTCCATTCACCTGTAAGAAAAATTCCATCTTTAAAAAACATGGTACCCTTGCCATTATACTTTCCATCCACAAAACTTCCCACATACCTTATTGCGTTACCCGACTTATACGTGGCAACACCCATTCCATTGGGTTTGCCCTCTTTTATTTCACCAGTATAGATAATTGAAACACCCCATCCGTCTTTTAGATTTTCAATTCTTTTTACATTCTGGGCAAATAGAATTGTTGGTAGAACTACAAAGAAAACAGCGGTGGTGATCTTTTTCATTTTGATGTAATTGGTGGTTGCAAATTAAGATTCCTAAAAGAAAAAAACGGTGACCTGTTGTAAATAACCGAACGCGAATTATATTATTCTATCAACGTCAACCAGGGGAATATGGCAAGCAAGACCCATTCAGGTTGATAAAGCTTAGTTAAAGAATAACATAAGAACTAAGAAACCATTAAAGGCTATTCAGCTCAGGGAATTCTTACTTGTTTTTCTGCCCCGGGTTTTGCAAATGCTGGCTACTAACTCCTGAACAGAAGCCTTATCTTTGCCACCCCCGATAGAAATCGGGACAAGCTCTGTCAATATGGCTCATAGGTTATTGTAGCACTTTATTTGACAGCATTCTAAACCTCGTTTACCGGGATTTGGAAACAGAACCCTAATCAAAGAATATTATGAGTTTTTTTTCGAAACTATTTGGCGGCAGCAAATCGGAAAAGGATGTAAAAAAGATCCAACCTTTCGTTGCAGAAATCAACAAGCATTTTGACTCTTTTCAATCGTTCACCAACGATCAACTGCGCAATAAAACACAGGAATTTCGCCAGCGAATAAAAGATCATTTGACAGCAATTGATAATGAGATTTCTTCGGCTAATAAAAGAGCTGAAGAACTTCAATTTAATGACCTGCTTGGAAAAGATGCCATTTACCAGGAAGTAGATAAGCTAAAAAAAGACCGTGATAAAAAGATCGAGGAAGCTCTTGAAGATATCCTCCCTGAAGCTTTTGCTGTTGTAAAAGAAACCGCAAGAAGATTTAAAGAAAATACGGAGATCGTGGCTACTGCCACACAGATGGATCGTGACCTGAGTGTAGAAAAAGAATATGTGAAGATCGATGGCGATAAATCTATTTTTAAAAATTCATGGACGGCAGCTGGCGGAGCGGTTACATGGAACATGGTGCATTATGATGTGCAGTTGATAGGTGGAGTGGTTTTGCACCAGGGAAAAATTTCTGAAATGGCAACAGGTGAAGGTAAAACTCTTGTTTCTACATTACCTGCGTACCTGAATGCATTGGCTGGTGAAGGCGTGCATATTGTAACGGTCAATGATTACCTGGCCCGTCGTGACCAGGAATGGAACGGGACTATTTTTGAGTGGCTTGGTATTACCGTTGATTGTATTGATAAACACCAACCAAACAGCGATGACAGGAGAAAAGCTTATCTCGCTGATATCACCTACGGCACCAATAATGAATTCGGCTTTGATTATCTCCGTGATAACATGGTCCATTCACCTGAAGAAATGGTACAACGCAAACATCACTTTGCAATGGTGGATGAAACCGATAGCGTGTTGATCGATGATGCAAGAACTCCGTTGATCATTTCCGGTCCGATTCCCAAAGGCGATGATCAGCAATATCATATTTTAAAACCAAGAGTACTGCAATTGGTGGAAGCGCAGGAAAGAATTGTGCGCAGCAACTTAAATGAAGCAAAGAAAAAATTTTCCGAAGGTGATGATGATCCTAAAAGTGGCGGGCTTAATCTTTTCAGAGCTCATCGTGGTTTACCAAAATACGGACCGACAATTAAATATTTGAGCGAACCGGGTATTAGAGTAAAAATGCAGAAGACGGAGAATTATTATCTCGCTGATCAGCAAAAGGAAATGCCGAAAGTGGATGAAGAATTGCTTTTTCATATTGATGAAAAAAATAATTCGGTTGATCTTACTGATAAGGGCATTGCCATGATCACCAAAGCCGGTGAGGACCCTGAATTTTTTGTATTACCTGATATTGGTGTAAGATTAGCAGAAGTAGAAAAAACTGATTCCAACCCGGATGAAAAAATGCATCAAAAAGAAGAAGCATTAAATGATTTCCGTGTAAAAGCTGATCGTATACATACAGTACAACAACTTTTAAAAGCATATACATTATTCTCAAAAGATGTGGAGTATGTAGTGATGGATGGCGCTGTAAAAATTGTAGATGAACAAACAGGTCGTATTCTCGATGGCAGAAGATATTCTGATGGCTTGCACCAGGCTATTGAAGCAAAAGAAAATGTAAAGATCGAAGCCGCCACACAAACTTATGCTACCATCACATTGCAAAATTATTTCCGCATGTATCACAAGCTGGCCGGTATGACGGGTACTGCGGAAACGGAGGCAAAAGAATTGTGGGACATATATAAATTGGATGTTGTTACAATTCCGACCAATCTTCCAATGGTTCGTAAAGATCACCAGGATCTTGTTTATAAAACCAAAAGAGAAAAATATAAATCAGCTATTGATGAAATAGAGGCATTACGGAATGCAGGAAGGCCGGTGCTTGTGGGTACCACTTCTGTTGAGGTAAGCGAGTTGTTGAGTAAAATGTTGCAGGTTAAAAAGATCCCGCATAATGTTTTGAATGCAAAACAACATGCCCGGGAAGCGCAGATCGTTGCAGAAGCAGGTTTACCCGGAGCAATTACGATCGCTACTAACATGGCGGGTCGTGGTACGGATATCAAATTAGGACCTGGTGTGAAAGAAGCCGGTGGCTTAGCGATCATTGGTACAGAACGTCACGATAGTCGTCGTGTTGATAGACAGCTACGTGGTCGTGCAGGCAGGCAGGGCGATCCTGGTACTTCTCAATTCTATGTTGCATTAGAAGACGACCTGATGCGCATGTTCGGTAGTGAACGTATTGCCAAGATCATGGATAAGTTAGGCTACAAGGAAGGTGAGGTGATACAACATAGCATGATCACATCAAGCATTGAGAGAGCACAGAAAAAAGTAGAAGAAAATAATTTTGGTATTCGTAAAAGATTATTGGAATATGATGACGTCATGAATAAGCAACGGAATGTTGTTTATGGCAAAC
>DASUTO010000176.1:0-2780 GCA_036374555.1 Chitinophagaceae bacterium | reverse complement strand
CCATGCAAATCGGTGACAGATATCCATCGATCAAAACCCAGGCTTTCTTTAAATTCAATTGTCGACTTTTTGGTGGGAGTCTTGACTTCCAAATTTTGTCGTCCTGTTAAATCGTCCGTATCCAAATTGAAATCAATTCCTGACAGGGATATATGGGACCGCGGTTTTTCATAATCTAGAAAATGAAAATCCAGGGAAGTGGTGTCCAGCAATCCATCTGTGGAGGCGATGCCTTTTCGAACCAACAGATCATAAAATTTGTTTTTGGCATAGTGACCACAATACGAGGGCTTAGAATTTTCTATTGAATCCCTTTCGGCATCAGTTAACACCTGGTACGAGTTAAGAGAAATTCTAAATGTAGCTTCGGCTGATTGCTTTAATTGAGGATCCCGGGAATCGCACCCGGAAAATATAATCAGAGATATTATCAAGCTAAGGAATTTCATTGTAAAGACACGGTTAGCGATGACTTTTAATTATTTTTTCAGATTCCTTTTTATAGTCTTCATACTTTTTTTTAAAAGCGGCAATCTTATCCTTTGCGCTTGGGCTATTGAGTCTCACGTTCCCTCCCCGTTTCCCGATAAATTCCAGGTAGCCCTTATTAATTTCATAACAAGGGGTCCACGGAGTATCTGAAAAATTACAACACTTTGCTTTGGGCAATGCTGTCTCCAGGAACGCATATTCACTTGCATGAAATGTTGCCATGCCAACTCTCAGCTTTTTTAATTTCTTCAATCTTAATATTGGCAGAAATGCGGGAAATGCTGACTTGTTAACTACGAAACCAAATGCGAGGATCTCTACATTCGGTAGTCCCTCTAAAAACGAGAAGTTCTCAATTGGCTGCTTCCAGTCCAAGGTTCCATCAATGTGCAAATAGCGTAAACTTTTGATCCCTTTAAGTCCATCAAAGTTGGAGACCCGCCGTAAGTTTTCCAACTGTAATGACTTAAGCTTTTTCAATTTGGTTAAAGGTGACAAGTCGGAAAAACCTGATACATACTCAAGAATAAGTTCTTCCACATTTGTAAGATTCCCGATAAACTCTATGTCTTTGGGGCGAAAAAAAGTTACTCTTAATCGTTTTAACTGTTTCAGTGCTTGTATAGCCAGGGCCTGCTCATGGCTTGGATCGTGCAATGTTAATTCTTCGAGATTGGGGCATTCAAAGACCTGCTTCCAATGTTGGTGATGTTTGCTTATTGTAAGTATCCTGACCGCTCCTTTGTTTTTGATAGTGGCGTCAGCAGAGTAGGCGTATCTTGAACTGTTTGGAACAATAGTCCAATAGTCGCCTGTTCTGTCCAAAAAATCACCAAAGTGGTGTTTCATTGTGTGTCATTAAAGCCGCTGTAGTTATTAATTCAAAGTAAGTTTCCCATTTTCTATGGTAAAACTGAAGAGATTAGCAGTGTCAACTGGCTTGCCGCTTAACTTACCGGGTTTCCAATCGCCTAATGAATTAAATACGGCCTCAATCTGCTTATCAAGTTCCTCACTCTTTGTCTTGTTGTCCATTTTACATTGAACAACTTTGCCTTTGCAGTTTACAACCAGGCCCATCATCCCTTTATCGCTGTAAGTAGGATTTTCAGCCAGGAATTTTACTTCTGCATTTAGTTTCTTTTCGATTTCCTTCTCGCTCATGGGTGCGACAGCCTCTTTTTGTCCTTTAAATGAAGGGAACATGACGCAAATATTTTTTATGTCGCAGACTCCGGGAATTGGTTCTTTAGCTTCCATCCTTGCCACGAATTGGGCTGAAGAAAATAAGCAGCTAAGCAAAAGGGAAATGAGCAAAAAAGTAGATTTCATTGTTCAGGGGTTTAGGGGTTATTAAACAAAATGTGAAGATGCAATGTAGAAAAAGTTTACATAATTACCCAGTCAGCAATTTTCAGTACAAGACAGGGGGAATGACCTGTTTCAGTATAAGGCAGAGCGTAGTTAAGCCGAACCAATGTCCCTATAAAGTCCCTATAAGGTACCTATAAGGTTCCTATAAGGTACCTATAAGGTCTCCAATACTTGTTGAAATTGTAATGCAGAATCAGCTACTTGCCGGCTTCCCTTACGAATATGCAGACCCGTTTTGACGAAGATTATACACGCTTTAAAAGCACGTGTTCGCTTATTATAAAATGAGACACTTGTAAATATCAAAATTGTGGAAATTCTGGGATAACAAATACCCTCTTCGGGGAGCTTTTGCAATGCGCTGACGTTTAGCATCATATTTGGATTTACCATTTCAAATGTCTATCCTAATAAACCAGAAAATTCTTTACTATGAAATGGACTCTTCTGCTCGCATGTACCCTTGCTATTGCAACGGCTTGCGAGAAATCAAATGACAAACCCGAAGAAGCAACCCTCAAAGTAACTGCTGACGCTCCAACAGATCTGAATAATAAACAAATATTAGTAGGCAAATGGAGACTGGTTGAATACTGGCAGGATCTGGGAAATGGTACTGGACAATGGGTACAGGCAACTGATCCGGATGAGATCACATTCACATCAGATGGTAACGTAACGTTTTCAGGAAATTCACCTTTTGCATCAAAAGGATTCAACCGCTACAAAATAGTTGAGGCCAATAGAGTAGAGTTATCAAACGGTTCAGGTGCTGTCAGAGAAATATTTTATTTCGATAGGAAGAGCGACACTGAACTGATCTTTAACCCGCTCTGTAGAGAGAATTGTAGCAGGAAGTACCAAAAAGTAGGTTAAGGATGATGTGAAATTTGATCCCGACAATTATTGGGAGG
>DASUTO010000175.1:0-3057 GCA_036374555.1 Chitinophagaceae bacterium | reverse complement strand
CTCTCAGAATATTTGCATCATTGAATTTTCCTGATTGAATAAATTGCCTGTAAAAAGCCGGCGGATCATTTATAGTTTTAGATGATGAGATAAATTTGCCGTTCTTTTTTATCGAAAGACATGATAACAGATATAATGGCGCATATTCATTATCTACATCGATAGCCTGGTCAAACAATTTATTAAAGTGTTCGTTTGAAGTTTTACTGACCACTTTGAAATCTTTTATTGCAGGTTGAAGTTTTTCATAAGTTGAAATATATTTTTCAAGACGAAGGCTATCGTTCTGAAATATACTCCTATTGTATCCGTACTCAGTAATTGGCAACGACAGCTTTTGCCATTTTCCTACTAACCGGTTCTCTTCTGACCCATTAATAATATCATATTCACCTGTGAAAGCATTTATATTCAACTCTGCTTCGTCAGCTGGCTTTAAATAAATACGGCAACGAAAACGTGGTGAACTAACATAATAAAATCCTTCTTCCTTTACCGGAATTGCTATTTGAAATCTTTTATTTGTCTTTGATGTATTAAAACTTGTAACAGTGACCAAATTACCTTCTTCAACTTTTTGCAAACTGATCTGGTTGCCGAAATTCGAATTCGCCAGGTTACCACTCACAAAACTTATAGCCGGATAATTTGTGCTATTCTTTATTTCCAATCCTTTCTTTTTTGTGGTATCAAGCGCAGATGGAACGATCTTTATGGAAATATTTTGACCAGGTTTCAATTGCAATGGAAAACTAAATCGCTTATCAACCTCCAGCCTTCTATGTCCCTGCTTCATCACGTTAATTGCCAGCTTATAGGTCGTGTTCTTTTCTACAGATATCGCAAAAGCAAAATCAGAAGATGGCATGGTTACTTTATATTCCGCCAACGCTTCTGTTTTCTTATTTACAGTCTTGTAAATCGTCAGTTCAACACTTGTTTTTTCCGAAATGACCCCGGTTATTAAAGTAGTCCCTGGTTGCGCTTTTGCCATAAAAGCATAAGCAATAAAAAATATTATTAATAATATGAAACGTGTGTATTTCATCAATTAACTGTTTGCTTTTAATGTTTGTTCAATAAGGGTTCGGAATCCAGCTTCCGATGGTCGCGGTGCATCTACGGTTACGATCTTTCCTTCTTTATCAAATATCATAAAGCGGGGAATGCCTTCGATCTTATAATATTTCATGATCGATTCATCATAATTGGAAAGCAGCTCAATATTCTTCCATCCCTTCTTTGCAACAAAATTCTTCCAAACATCCTTTCTTGACAAACCATCCACCGAAACACCGATAAAAATGATATCTTCTCTGTTCTTGTATTCTTCTTCCACCTTAATGAAATGAGGTTTTTCAGCCAAACAAGGGGCACACCACATGGCCCACATATCAAGCACTACAACCTTTCCTTTAAAGTCTGAAAGAGAATAAAGACTCTCTTTTGTATCGTATAAAGAAAAATTATAAGCAGGCAGACCTTTAGCATACAAAGTCAGTTCATCAAGTTTATACTGGTAAGCAGCTTTCATGACCGGCAAAACAAAAGATTCTTTAAATGGTTCAATCTCTCTTGCGAACTGCTCGTATTTCGTAACACCCATCATGTATTGTGTAAGAAAAGCACCGCGGATCGTATCATTGCACAATGATCTTGCTTTATCTGTAACCGGGGTAGCAAGCATGTTTTCCTTATCTCTTGTTTGCTGAAAAAGATCATATGACAAGCAATAGTTCAACAATTGCAACCCATGTTCGGAATACAACAAACCTGTGTTACAGAATTTTTTACCGGCAAGCGATTGATAAAATGACTTATGTACTTCGCTGGTATCATACTCCGCGTTCATTCTCGTGCCGAAATTGAAAAATGCAGCGGCTTTCGGGTAAAGTATCTCTGCTTCTATCTTAGAAGTAAAAAGCTGGTTGAAGTATTTATTAGGAAGAACAGCTTTCTTTTTCAGTTGATCGGCTTCCTTTATAAAATCATTATACGCTGTTATGAATTGCTCTCTTTTCGTCCGGGTAGAACCCAAGTCGCAATAATCATTCAGGATGTTGGTCCATTTTTGCAAAAGCACTGTCTCGGCATTAGACCTTACAATTTTACAACTGTCAAAATCTATTGATGCATTAGTAAGGTAGGCATTCACCCATTTATTTTCACCGGGTTTCAGGTAAAGAACATATTTATGATCAGATCCCTTGCCACCTGTCTTGCCCAGGTAAAAAACAGCTTCCCGATCGAGTGAAAAATTAAATATGCAAGTGTCATTCTTGGCCGGCCATCGGAAGCTCATTCGTTTAGCTTCGCCATTTTCTACTTTATATAAAGACACAGAACTGCCGCTATAGCCATGAACCTTCACAGTAACAGTAACTTGTTTTTGTGCCATCGCAAAATGAAATGCCGCCTGACATACAAATAACCCTACGAAGTATTTGATACCGATCCTGTTCATTGGAAATCTATTACAAATATTTTACTACATCCGATTTGATCTGGTCGGCCACGTATTTTAAATGATCTTTTGTTTCCTTGTCAGTAACCGAAGGAAGCGTTGCTAATATTTCCTGTCTTAAATTTTGTAAATGGAAAACCAGGTACGAGCCAATATCTGACGTATTGATAACCGGCTTCATCTCTTCAGGAACGCCAAACATGATACCGAGGATATTTGAATTTTCCTTTGCCTCTTTAATTAACGCCAGCATATTGAGAACATAATTCTTTTGCAGGTTGCGGCGATAAATGTCTATCGGCTTCTTTGTTTTAAGCTCACTCCAGATACCTCCCTTTAAATCGTCAAGATATTCGATCAATGTGTAAGTACCTTCTTTACCAAAACGCTCTTCCGTTTTTAAAAGAGTATTCAAAACACGGTCACTCAGAACCTGGTCCAATGCTCTTGTTTGAATAGCACTAACACTGCCAACTCTTACAGGGCTGCTGATCTTATTGAGAATTTCATTATCGAGCAACCAGGTTGGTGTCGTAAAAACTTCTTGCTGTAAAAAAGCAACAGCTTCTTTTTGTTTAGCTTCCTGCGCCCTC
>DASUTO010000174.1:0-2335 GCA_036374555.1 Chitinophagaceae bacterium | reverse complement strand
AACTTCATGCAGATCCGCTGATCGGTGCATAGCAAGAGCTTTTGCTCTGACTCTTTCGACCGCGGATTCAATTTCGAGTTCCCTGTTCTTTTCTTCCAACTCAATCGTTCTTCTTTTTACTGCATCACGAAGTTGCAAGTTTTCTGCTTTTATTTTTTCTGCAGCTATTTGTTCACCTTCCTCCGCCCTCATATCAGGAAAAGAACCATGCTGATGTACCAGTTTCCATCCGGTCTTTGTATGTTTAAGAATTCCTGATACCCGGACATGACCATAAAATGTCCATTTCTTATCCATCAAAAAATAAAGATCGCATTGCTCATTAACCAAAACATGATTATCAACTTCATTTACATTGATCTTCCTGTTGCGGAATTGAGCTTTACCTGCCATTTGATCGGCAGTAGCTTTATAAAACCGGAGTGCTTCTTTTTTATTATTAAAAACTTCACTTACTGCTGTGCCAAATACGGTGAGGTCATCATCCAGCATAGAAGCAAAAGTTTTCATATCCCCACTGAGATAGGCATCCCAATAAGCTTTGTATACTTTCAGAATTTCTGCTTCCTTTTTTTTGGTGAGTTTCATTTTTCGTTGTTTACCGGTAAACTGATGATAAACACGGATCCCTCTCCTTCTTTCGTCTCCACCTTTATTTCACCACCATGTCCTTTTGTGATTATATCATAGCTTAACGATAAACCGAGACCTGTCCCCTGCCCGGCTGGTTTGGTGGTGAAGAATGGCTGAAATATTTTATCCAATACTTTTTGAGGAATGCCATTGCCATTGTCCTGAACCTTGATCTCAACCTTATCCTTTTCTTTCTTTGTGCTCACAATAACTATTGGTTCGTAGTTATCTCCTTGCTGTTGTTTCTTTTCAGTTACAACATAAAAAGCATTTGTAATCAGATTTAAGATCACACGGCCGATGTCCTGCGGTATCACATTTATTTTTTCAATTGTAGTATCAAAATCAGACTTTACATCAACATTAAAAGATTTCTCCTTTGCCTTCATGCCATGATAAGCAAGGCGCAGATACTCATCAGCCAATGCATTAATATCTGTGAATACCTTTTTGCTGGTGCTGCTTCGTGAATGTTGCAGCATGCTCTTTACAATAGCATCGGCCCTTTTTCCATGAAAAATTATCTTTTCTTCATTCTCTTTTATATCACTCGCTATTCTTATCGCCTGTTGTTTATCGTCTTTTTCCAGTTCTGCCTTTAATTCATCAATTAATTCAGCGTTGACTTCAGAAAAATTATTTACGAAATTCAATGGGTTTTGAATTTCATGTGCAATGCCGGCCGTCAACTCACCCAGGGAAGCCATCTTTTCAGATTGCACCAATTGATTTTGTGTTGTCTTCAATGTAGCTAATGTTGATTCTAATTCATTTTTTTGCTGAGATAAGAGAATGTTTGCTTTTTTTCTTAGAAGACTATTCCGATACAGCATGATCACAATAAATAAAAAAATAACGAGCCCTGAGATCAACGCATACGTTCTGAGCTTTACACGTTCTGCATTTTTTGCTTCTTCAATTTGTTGCTTACGTTGTTGCTCATCAAAATCAATATTTTGAAATTGCTGCACCTGTTTTGTATTAAAGAGAGTGTCATTTATCTGTATGATCAAAGACTGGTATTTTACGGCGCTATCATTATTCTTAATTGTTTTGTAATAATCGGCGAGAGCTATATATGATCTTTGTAAAAGTTCAGGTGCATTCAGATCATGCGCCACGGTCAGTGCAGCCTTAATATATAAAAAGGATGAATCCTGTTTATTTTCTTGTTTATAAAATTCCGCCAGTAAAAGATCACCTGCCACCACACCGCGGGGATAATAATTTTGATAGGCACTTGCATCGACGGCTTTTTTATAATACTCAACAGCCAATTGTTTATTTCCCTTCGTAGCATAAATTCTTCCCATGTTCAACAAAATACTGCCAAGATATCTTTTGTACCCTACTTTCATTGACTGATCGTATGCTTTTTCCAAACTGATCAATGCAGAGTCTCTTTTCTTTACATTTAAATAAGCCCTGGATAATGTCATATTAATGATACTTTGCAGGGGCACATTTCCCGATTGCTCAGCTGTTTCCCTGGCCTTCAGATGCTCGAATACGGCTTTATCATAATCTTTTATATTGGAATATAAAATAGCCAGGATCTGGTAGATAAAAGCTAATTCTGTGAGTCGTTGATTAGTAGCTGTCGCATTTCGATTTGTCAGTGCATCTTCATGATAATCGCCTGTTAATATTTTTTGTTCGCTTTTGGGATCTTCTGCGATCTTAACGGCTAATAAGATCGTTT
>DASUTO010000173.1:0-2069 GCA_036374555.1 Chitinophagaceae bacterium | reverse complement strand
CCTACCTGCTCAATAAAAAATGTGATTACAAATTATAATGACTGTTCATGTGCGTTGGCCCGGCCAAACCAGCGGAGCATTTGGTTTGGCCTTGATTTTTTTGGTTCTTTTTGCATCAAGGCAAAAAGAACATAAAAGATTCTTCGAGACATGTAAAAAAAGAATTCCTGATTGGACACAATCGAGACGGGCATTATATTTGCCCGCACCACTATTCATTCGATATTCTAATCAATCCCGCCCCGCGGATAACTCCCCCGTCCTCTATCGATCTTTATTCCTAAAATTTAAATCCTTTAAAATGAAACAAGTCAGATTTTTAGCAACATCATTTGCAACAAGCATGCTTATCTTGTTATCCTCTTGCGGTTCGAATGATGATACAAAAACGGAAGAGACAACTGCCACTGCAACCACAACTACCGAAAAAGCTCCTGAACCTGCGCCTCCTGCCAAACCCGCCAATGTAATGGTGATGCAATTCAAAGTGGCTGATTTTGCCAAATGGCATTCAATGTTCGAAGCAAAAGACAGGGATTCAATGCGCCGTTCATATGGCTTAACCAATTATGTAGCAGGCCAGGGATTGGATGATCCAAAAAGGGTTATCGTTCTTTTAAAGATGGAAGATGCAAACAGGGCCAAAGAATTAACGGCCTCACAGGGTATGAAAGACAGGATGAAAGAAGCTGGTGTAACGGGAACTCCAACGTTTCATTACCTCGAAGTGGTAATGGATGATAATTCAACCATTCCACAAACAAACAGGTTGTTGATGACAGAGAAGGTGAAAGACTGGGATGGCTGGAAAAAAGAATTTGACCAGAACAAACAGTTTAGAGTAGATGGTGGTCTTATAGACAGGCTTATTGGTCACGACATTAATGATAATCACCAGGCAGCGATCATTTTTGCTGTTACGGATATGACAAAAGCAAAAGCGTTTATTCAATCACCGGAGCTAAAAGATAAAATGGCAAAGGCGGGAGTAGAAGGAAAGCCTGTTCCGTTTTTTTATAATATCGTGAAGATGTACCAGTAGTTTTTTTGAAAGTACTTATTAGTGCACAACAAACCCGTTATCGGAGAGGAATTAGCTGAAAGACTGGCCGGTAAAACTGCCAAATCTATCAGTTCTATAGTTCTGAAATGGCAGGGATTGAAGGAAAGCCTACGGTCATGATCGGTCATCTAAAAAAATTTGCGAATGCTTTCTTTTATCAATAAGAATGGCATTTACATTGTTAGTGCTCTCTTATGACAGAAAATAACTTCTTTGTTGTATTAAGCATCAGGACACCCAATGGCTTTGAAAGTTTTGGAAAATTCAACCTCGGGAATAAGCGTAAGCCTGCTGTGGATGTTTTCCGGCAGCTTAAGGGTAACCCGACGGTTGATGAGAAGACCTTGCTTACTATTGACCTGGTGGAAACAGTGAATGGACTCCCTCTGAATCTGAACATCCTGGGTTGCACCCTTGAAGACCTGGCATACAACTGCAGGGTGATCACAAAAGAAACATTTAAGCTTTATAACCTGAAACTGACATAAAGCTGGCTCCTGGTAATTTTCAACAGCAGATTAGAAATTCCTGGAATAGCTTATCTGCACCCATCTCAAGCCACTCCATACAAGTAACAGAGTTGACGGCCCTTTCATTGTGATATTTCCATTGAGTTCTGTTTTATTCTTTTTCCAATCATCAACCATGGTAAAAGGAAGACCCATGGCGGATTCGATCAGGAGGATATGGCCATTTTCTTTTCCCCGGGTGAGGATCACTTTAGGATTATTGCCATCGCCTCTTACTGAGAGGTAACTATTATCGCCAACAGTAATGGTTGACTTTGCTTTGGTTACCTGTATACTTTTTCTTGGAGCAATTGATAGGAACATAGTAAATGGTTTTTGTTTACTAAATGTACCGATTGTAATAAGAAGAAGATTGGCAGGATGTTATTTAAATCTGCTTTGAATTGCTGTTAAGCTTCCGTGGAGCCTGCACTGAGGAGCGAAGCGACGAATGTGTCGCACTCTTGTACTGCAACAATTCTACTCAGCAAATTGTA
>DASUTO010000172.1:0-2043 GCA_036374555.1 Chitinophagaceae bacterium | reverse complement strand
TCGGCAATATGCACGGGTAATTTGATTTTTTGGCTTAATCTTTTATCTAATCCTCTTAACAAAGCCCCGCCACCAGTCAGGTAAAGTCCCCGGCGATAGATATCGGCTGCCAGTTCGGGAGGCGTTTGCTCCAACGCCTTTAAGATTGCTTCTTCAATTTTGAAAATGCTTTTATCCAAAGCTTCGGCTATTTCCTGGAAACTGACCATGATCTGTTTTGGAATACCTGTTACAAGGTCACGACCATTTACAGGAATATCATCGGGAGGCGTTTCAAGATCTTTCATAGCAGCACCGACCTGAATTTTGATCTGCTCTGCGGTTCTTTCACCAATCAATAAACTATGATAGCGGCGCAAGGCTTCCATAATATCAGCTGTAAATTCATCACCGGCTATCCGGATGCTCTGATCGCAAACAATTCCTGCAAGAGCAATAACTGTGATACCCGTTGTGCCACCACCAATATCAATGATCATATTCCCAACAGGTTCTTCCACATCAATACCAATTCCCAGCGCAGCGGCCATAGGCTCATGAATAAGATAAACTTCTTTTGCGCCAGCTTGTTCAGCACTGTCGCGAACAGCTCTTTTCTCAACTTCTGTAATTGAAGAGGGAATGCAAATCATCATTCGCCAGCTTGGGGGAAATATTGGTTTCTTTGTATAAACCAATTTGATCAGCTCACGGATCATTAGCTCTGCTGCGTTAAAATCTGCGATCACACCATCTTTCAGCGGACGAACGGTGCGGATGCTTTCATGTGTTTTTTCATGCATCATCAGGGCCCTTTTACCAACAGCAAGCACTTCCTTTGGATTGTTGCGGTTTAGGGCAATGATCGAAGGTTCATTTACTACAACTTCGTCGTTATGTATGATGAGGGTATTGGCAGTACCCAGGTCGATGGCTATTTCTTGTGTAAACCAGTTAAAGAGTCCCATTTATGAGGATTGGATTTAATGTGTGCAAAGTTGGGTGAATTGTTTGAATTAGCAAAGCGAAAAGCCTTGACAGCCAATATTTTTTTAAGGGGTGAGGCATTTAGCAATTTGCAGTTAAAAGAATTTCTTCATGGGGTAGGCTGCTGAATTTCTATCAGACACCCGTTGTGTCACTCACTTGTACTTTCGGCATTTCTATTCAGCAATTATAGAACGCTGGTAACACTAATTTGTTATAAATTCTGAAGCGAGAATCTCATAATTTCTTATTCATCGGTGTGTGAAATCAAATTGATTAACTTCAATTCATGCGAATTATCACCCGCACAGTTTTAATTCTCTCATTTGTTAGTTTATTTGCAGATATAGCAAGTGAAATGCTTTACCCGATCATTCCTGTCTATCTGAAGGAGATCGGTTTTTCTGTTTTATGGATCGGCATATTGGAAGGGTTCGTCAATTTCACAGCAGGCATCAGCAAAGGTTATTTTGGAAAATTAAGTGATGAAAAAGGGCTCCGTTTGCCTTTTGTAAAACTGGGTTACTTTCTCAGCGCTATATCAAAACCATTGATCGGTTTTTTTGTTGCCAAATTCTGGATCTTTTTTGTTAGAACGCTTGATCGGTTAGGTAAAGGTGTTCGGGTAGCTGCTAAAGATGCTTTATTATCCCAGGAAGCTACTAAAGAAACCAAAGCAAGGGTTTTTGGATTTAACCGAAGCCTTGATACTGCAGGTGCCACTATTGGGCCAGCTATTGCATTGGTGTTTCTATTATTTTATCCCGGACAATTTAAAACACTTTTTTACATCGCATTCATTCCCGGCATCATCAGTGTATTGATCATTTTTTTTCTTAAAGAAAAAAAGCAACCGGTTTCCACAATGGAAAAAGGAAATTTTTTTTCCTTCTTTAAATACTGGAAAATTTCTACCCCTGAATACAAAAAACTGGTTATTGGATTACTATTGTTTGCTCTCTTTAACAGTTCTGATATTTTCTTGCTATTAAAAACGAAGGAGGCAATAGGCGATAGAACAATAAATATCCTGGGAGCAACTTTTACAAGTGATACGATCACTATAGCTGCCTATGT
>DASUTO010000171.1:0-11925 GCA_036374555.1 Chitinophagaceae bacterium | reverse complement strand
ATGTGATACATTGATAATAACAGTTGGTTCGAAATAAAATCCGTCCCGATCCATTCTTTTTCCTCCAGTTAAAACTGTACCGCCTTTTTGAATCGCATCCCTTACCTGGCTTTCCAAAACTGATAGCTGTTCTTTGCGACTAAGAGGACCAATATAAACCCCTGCCTCAGTTGGCAGCCCAGCTTTCCAAGACCTCACTTCTTTTACAAACTCATCAATGTATTGATCATAAACTTTTTCATGTACATAAATTCTTTCTACAGCACAGCAACTTTGACCATTATTATAAAATGCTCCATCAGCAGTTGCAGCCGCCACATTTTTTATATCAGTAATATCATCCGTTATGTAAAGAGGGTCTTTCCCCCCCATTTCACACTGGCAGGGAACCATTTTAGAAGCGACTTTTTCATAGATCAACCTACCGGTTTTGTAAGAGCCGGTAAAAAAATATCCGTCGAAAGGAAGCTGCAATAACATTTCTCCTGTCTTTTTTCCACCAACAGCAATATGAAAAACATTTTCAGGCACACCTGCTTCTTTTAACAGCTTTTCAATTTCCAACCCCGTCAACGTTGAATACTCAGAAGGTTTATACATAACAGCATTTCCTGCAAGCAGCGCTGGAACAAAAACATTCACACCCACCAGGAAAGGATAATTCCATGCAGAAATATTGCACACCACTCCGAGTGGTTCATAAGAAATTCTTTCTTGTAAATCCTTTTCGGATATCATTATTTCATCTGATAAATATTTCTCCGCATTTTCTGTAAGCCATTTTATTCTTGTTCTTGCACCATTCACTTCATTTCGTGACTGCTGCAGCGGTTTTCCAACCTCTGATGTCAGGACAGCAGCGAGCCGTTCAATATTTTTTTCCAGTAATCCAGAAAATGTTTTTAATACTTGTACTCTTTCAACAAGGGAAATTTTTTGCCATAAAGGCTGAGCAGTTCGCAATAACTCAAATTTAGAAGCTATTGTTTCTTTTGTATCCTCTTTTATTTCAAAAATTATTTCTTCTGTAGCAGGATTAATGATCTGCATGCGGTTTGTTTTATGCGTTATTTCTAACTGCCGTTAAAAATTGTTGCTTGATATTTTCGGAAAACGGGTTTTCTTCTTTGTTCTTCATTCGTTCCGGGTGCCATTGTACACAAAGCATAAATGCTTTGCCGGATTTGTTATTGAATTCCAGCCCCTCAATGATCTTTTCATTATCGTCATCATACGTATTTACTGCGAGATTTTTACCAATACCATCAGGATCGATGGCCTGGTGATGAGCACTGTTTACACGACCATTGTGAGACCCGGCTATTTCATAAAGAAGCGTTCCGTTTTCAGCGACAACGTTATGCTCTTTATCAGATTCTTCTTTCTTGTGTCTTTCATTCCCATTGTCAAGATCCTGGATCAGTTTACCTCCTTCCAAAACATTTATCAATTGCATCCCCCTGCATATGCCCAGCACAGGCAATTTCTTTTCCTGCGAATAGCGATAGATCTTTTCTTCAAATGCATCCCTTTCTGGTTGAAAAATTCCGGGACTATTATTGTAAACTGGTTTACCATTATAGAAACCCGGGTGAACATCCACTCCACCGGTAAGGATAAATCCATGACATTTATAAATATCTTCAGTATTATTTTTTTCAAAAGAGAGTAATACCAACTCAAGATCATCCTGCATATCTTCCTTTGTTATCCAGTTCCAGTAATGATCAAACGAAGTTCTTGTATAACTGATGCCGATCTTTTTTTTCATAACGCTTTACTGTACAAATTTCTGAAATCTTCACGACTAACAGGTTTTGGATTGTTGGGATGAGCAAAATCGGCAATAGCAAGGTCTGAAAGGGTTTCAATATGTTCTTTCCTGACGCCAATCTCCTTCAGATGGTGTGGAATATTGATCCTTGAATTCAATTCAAATAAATATTTTACTACGGCTTCACCGGTTTCATCTTTTAACTCTAAAGTCCTCGCTATGGTTTTGAATTTATGTTCAAAGCCTGCAATATTAAATTCCATCCCATATGGAATATTTACTGCATTGGCTAATCCATGATGCGTATCCAACAATGAAGACAGTGGGTGTGCCAGTGAATGAACAACACCTAAACCTTTTTGAAAAGCCACTGCTCCCATCAATGAAGCGATCAGCATTTTACTCCGGTTATCCGCATCAGGTTTATTAACCGCCTTTTCCAGTGACTGACTGATCAATGCAATTCCCTGGAGAGCTATGCCTTCGCATAATGGATGCGGCATTTTAGCCAGGTAGGCTTCCATATTATGTGTAAGTGCATCCATTCCTGTCGCTGCAGTAATATGTGCAGGCAACTCCATAGTTAACAATGGATCAGCAAATACTATTTTGGCAAGCAGCTTTGGTGAAAACAAAATTTTCTTCTGGTGCGTTTCATCGTCAGCAATAATTGCACTGCGTCCTACTTCACTGCCAGTACCCGCTGTCGTCGGAATCGTAATAAAATGAGGAACATCGTTTGTAACATAAATATCACCACCGACCAGGTCATCATATTTAAAAAGATCCTCCCGATGATTTATTCTTAAAACAATAGCTCTCGCTACATCAATCGCTGCACCACCCCCAATACCAATGATCGAATCCCGGTTTGTATTATCAAAAACATCAGTTCCTTTATATACATCCGATTTGACAGGGTTTTTATGAATGTCATAAAACACTTCTGTTGAAATATTCTTCTTTTTGCTATCATCGATAAGTGCTTTGAAAAATCCTAATTGCGATACATTCGGATCTGTCACGATCAACGGTCTTTGCAGATTGTTTTTTACAAGATAATCACCTAACTCTTTACTTGAGCCAATTCCAAATCTTATAACAGTAGGGAAATTGTATTGATAAAATTTATCGAATGTCATTTCTAATTTCTTTCGGTTTTACCTGATTTCCCCTAAACTCCCCTTTAGGGGATGGGGGTTTAAATTATTTCAAAATATCTTTTGTACTCCCAATCAGTTACTGCTTTTAAATGTTGTCTCCACTCCCATTCACGGGTTTGCACAAAATGCGCTACAAATTTTTCTCCAAGAATTTCTTTTGCTACTGCTGATTTCTTCATCATTTGTGTTGCTTCATCAAGTGTCTTTGGCAACACTCCATATGAAAATTCCTTATAACCATTACCTGTTACTGCAGGTTGTGATAGTTTTAGTTTTTTACGAATGCCATATAGACCCGAAGCCAACGAAGCCGCCATGGCCAAATATGGATTAGCATCCGAACCGATCACTCTTGTTTCAAGCCGGCATGATCTGCTACTGTTATTTAATACACGCAATGCTACTGTCCTGTTATCTATACCCCAGGTAAGCGTTGTTGGCGCCCAGGCACCTTCCACCAGGCGTTTATAGCTATTGATCACAGGAGCATACATTGGTAAAATATGTGGCAGGCAGTATAACTGCCCGGCAATATAGCTTTTCATCACAGTACTCATTTTCATCTTATCCTTTTCATCATAAAAAAGATTCTTCGATGACTTTTTATCCCATAAACTTTGATGCACATGTCCTCCACAACCCGGGAGGTTTTCATTGATCTTTGCCATGAAAGTTGCCATAATGCCAAATCTATATGCGATCTCTTTTACAGCAGTTTTAAATAACACTGCCCGGTCTGCAGCTTCCGTAATGTCAGAATACATAATTGCTGCTTCATAAGTGGCGGGGCCTGTTTCAGTATGTAACCCTTCCAGGGGGATATTAAAATTTTTTAACTGTTCAAACAACTCCGCGAAAAATGGATTTTCCAACGAACTTCTCAACACAGAATAGCCAAACATCCCGGGTGTGAGCGGTGTAAGATTTTTGAATTGTTTTTCATTGGCGCTTTGCGGCGTTTCTGCAAAATTGAACCATTCAAACTCCTGTGAAAACACAGGATTAAATCCCATTTCAGTCGCATCAGCCAAAACTTTTTTTACCAGTTGCCGTGGACATACATAAGCTGGCTTCCCTTTTTCGTCAATTACTTCACCCAGGAAAAATGGAACATCGTTCTCCCATGGGATCTTTCTAAAGGTTGAAATATCGATTGTTGCAGGAGCGTCAGGATAACCGGTGTGCCAACCCGTATACGTTCCATTGTCATAAGCTGCATCGTTTGCATCCCATCCAAAAATGACATTGCAAAAGCCAATGTTTGAATCCACTGCCGAAAGAAATTTTTCTGTTGAAATATATTTTCCTCTCAATATTCCATCAATGTCTGTAAAAGCGATCTTCACTTTTCCTGAAGGATGTTCTTTCACATATTGAATGATCTCTTTGGTAGTCATATAAATTTTTATTTATTGAAGCTAACCGAAGCGGTTTTGTTTCCAAACATTTTAAATGCCCCAAAGCAAATACCCATTAATAAGAAATAAACCAAAGCCAATTTAAGATTATAGATCGTCATCGCTATTAATGAAACGATAGCAATTATTAAAGCGACTATAGGAAATACCGGGTACATCGGCACTTTAAATGGTCTTTCCAGGCCTGGTTCTTTTGTTCTCAATTCTAATAATGATATCATCGACACAATGTATAAAGTTAACGCACCAAAAACAGATATAGTAATTATCTCAGCAGTCTTGCCTGTCAGCAAAGCAACAATACCAATGATCATATTAATGAGCAACGCATTAGCAGGCGTCTGAAAACGTGGATGAATTTTTCCAAGAAAAGCCGGGGCCATTTTTATTCTGCCAAATTCAAAACTGGATCTGCCTGCCGCGAGAATGATCCCATGAAAAGATGCGATCAATCCAAACAATCCGATCGCTATCAGTAAATGATAAAGTATATTATTTCCTCCTACAATTTTGCCTAATGCTAAAGGTAATGGCGAATCTGAAGTAGTGCCGTCTGGTTTATAAACGATGGCTTCCCAGCCTGCAACCCCGACTGAGCTGATAAAAGTAAGGATACATAAAACAACCAACGTGAAAATCGCCGAGCCAAATCCGACCAAAATGGTTCGTTGCGGATTAATGGCTTCTTCGGCTGCGTTGGCCACTCCTTCAATGGCAAGAAAAAACCAGATCGCAAAAGGAATTGCGGCAAACACTCCCTCCCATCCATTCGGAAACGCATTGTGTTGCAAATTTTTTATTTCAAGATGTGGTAATGTGATACCACTAAACAATAATAATTCACCTACTGCAAGAATGGTGATCACTAATTCAAAAGTTGCGGCAGCTTTTACACCATAGATGTTCAACGCGGTAAAAAGCAGGTATGCAAAAATTGCAATCCCCAGAACCGGCAATTGAGGAAAAAACAAATTGAAATAGGCGCCAATAGCATATGCAATAGCAGGGGGTGCAAAAATGAACTCAATGTTTTGCGCCATCCCGGAAATAAAGCCAAGATCCTTTCCCAATGCCCGGTTGGCATAAACAAATCCACCGCCGGCTTTAGGAATCGCACAGGCAAGTTCCGTATAACTAAATGTGAAAGTGAGATACATTATTATGATGAACACGGTAGCGATACCAAGACCAAGGGTTCCGCCTTTTTCCAAACCCAGATTCCAACCGAAATACATTCCCGAGATAACGTAGCCAACACCTAATCCCCAGAGCATGGTAGATGAAAGTGTTCTTTTTAATTCCGTCTTAGATGACAATTGAGCAAGATTTGTCTTCTAATATCTTAAATAATGCTGAATGAACGAAGAACCAGGTGAGTTATTTATAATTACTTCTCGCCCGCTAAGTCCATAATGATTTTCCATTCTTTATCAGTAACCGGTTGAGTAGAAAGTCGACCGATGCGTACCAGCGCCATATCTGCAAGGCGCTTATCCTTTTTTATTGTTTCAAGAGTCACGGACTTCTTTAATTTCCTTACCGGCTTCAGATCCACTGCAGACCAGCGGTCGTCATCAGTTGTGGGGTCCTGGTAAGCTTCTTTTATTACTTTGGCAATGCCAACAATATCGGTTCCCTCATTGCTATGATAAAAAAACACCTCATCGCCTTTTTTCATATTTCGTAAATGAAGCCGGGCTGCATAATTCCTGACCCCGCTCCAGCAGGTTTGACCTTCTTTTACAAAATCATCCCATGAATAAGTATCGGGCTCTGATTTTACAAGCCAGTATGCCATAGTAATTATTAATTAATAATTATTAATTCTTAATTGAATTCACCAACCACTCGCCAATACATCTGCGATATGCAATGTCTTTAAATTATACCCTTTATTCTTTATATACCCATCTAAATGCATAAGACAGGAAAGGTCGGTTGAGATCAAGTAATTAGCTTTTGTCAGCAATGCATTTTCAACTTTCTGCTCCCCCATTCCAATTGAAATTGGTTCAAACTTCACCGCAAATGTTCCGCCAAAACCGCAACAGGTTTCCACATCATTCATTTCATGAAGCTCCAACCCTTTTACATGTGACAAAAGTTTTCGCGGCTCTTCCTTTATGCGGCACTCTCTCAATCCTGCGCAACTATCATGATATGTTGCCTTGCCATTCAAGACCGCACCCACATGCTCTACCTGTAAAACTTTTACCATGAATTCCGAAAACTCAACCACTCTTTTACTTAATTCTTTTACCTGGTTATGCACAGAAGAATTATCAAGCAGTTTGGAATAATAATTTCTTACAAAACCTGCACAGCTTGCACTCGGCGTAACAATATAATCAGAGCCGCTAAAGTCTTTTACAAATTTTATACATACCGTTCGTGCCTCATCCCAAAAGCCTGCGTTGAAGGCCGGTTGCCCGCAACAAGTTTGTTTTGTATTGTAAGTAACTGTGCAGCCGGTTTTTTCCAGCACTTTGACCATATTAAATCCAGTCTGCGGATAAAGCTGATCAACAAAACATGGTATGAAGAGTTGTACGTTCATAAAGCCCCTGTCCTCCGCCTGAGGCGGAGAACTTAGATTTATACAGTTTAATTATCTTCTAACACCTTACTATTCGTGATTATATTTATTAATTGCCTGATGCTGCTCTAAAAAAATTGCCAAAAAAAAGATCACTTCGGCCTAAGTCTCCCTTTAGGGGACAGGGGTATCATTTTAATTGCCGTGATCGCCGCTTCTTCTCCTTTATGCCCATGCTTTCCACCGATCCTTTCTTTTGCCTGCAATTCATTGTCGACAGTTAATACACCAAAAATAGTAGGTACAGGTAATAAAAGATTTAGCTGAACAACACCATCGGTTACTGCTTTACATACATAATCAAAATGGGGCGTATCACCGCGAATTACACAACCCAATGCAACAAATGCATCAGGCTTTTTTTTCTTACCCGCTTTTTCCCAATACCGTTTTACCGCAAAAGGAATTTCAAAAGCACCGGGAACTGTAATAGTAATTACTTTTTTTACTTTATATACCTCCAACTTCTCCCTGCATCCTTTTTCCAATTCATCCACAATAGCCGCATTCCATTCTGTTTTAACCAAAACAATACAGGCACTCTTTTTAAGAATGCCTGTATCTGTATTTAAAAGTTTACTATTAGTAACTTCTGCCATCAGTTAATTAATTATATACCCCAAGCTTTGCCAGGGATTTTTCAGCTTCCGCTGCTCCGGTTGTCAATGGATATTTATCCCTGATCTCTTTAAGCAATTCAATTGCCTCATTAGTTTTGCCTGTCTTTTCAGCAAGCGATGCGGCCATGAATAAATACTCTGCAGAATTATTTACGTCTGCAGTAAAATGATTTGCTGCTTTTTTATAATTGGTAATTGCATCATCATTTTTTCCAAGTTCAGAATAAGCATCAGCCAGCAACTTATAAGCTCTTGCCTGGTACATCTTATCTGAAGTTGAATATTCTTTCAGTTGCTTCACTGCATTATTAAAGTCACCTGTTCTTAAATAGCAATCACCGGCATACAAACGGGCAAGGTTACCGGCATCTGTCCCGCCATATTCCTTAATCACTCTTACAAAACCCCAATTAATACCATCACCGTTCAATGCTTTTTGTAAACTATCCATGCGATAGTACTCTTCAGCCTTATACATTGCATCAACCGCTTTTTCGGTGTTGGGTTTTACAATAAAATTTTTATAGGCATACCAACCACCTACAGCCAGTACAATAACAGCAAGAACAACGGTAATTTGTTTTTGATAGCGGGTCCAGAAATCCTGCGCCTTTGCAATTATTTGTTCATTTTCATGTGCCATCACATTTTTCTCAGCCATTTTTTGTTTAGGTTTCTATTTTAAAAATTATAAATGAAATTCAAACTCTATTATGCTTTTCCAAAGTCTCCGCCTTAGGCGGACATTTAGGGGTTAATCAACTATAAAAGGGTAATTCTTATCTACATAAACATCCTTCAATACTTCATCGTCATCCGGCCATGGACTTTCTTCCGCAAACTTTACAGATTCTGCAACGATGCCATCTATTCGTTCATCGATCACTTTCAGATCTTCTTCCTTGGCAAAACCATTTGACAAAATTGTTGCACGCACCTGCGAGATCGGGTCCTGTTCTTTATACTCATCCACCTCTTCCTTACTACGATATTTCTGCGGATCACTTATCGAGTGACCTTTGTAACGATAAGTTTTCATTTCAAGCAGGGTCGGTCCGCCTTTTTCCCTTGCCCTCTTCACCGCACGGCCAACAGCTTCATGCACGGCTTCGGCACTCATACCATTTACCGTATCAGCCGGCATTTCATAACCATCTGCCAGTTTATAAATGTCTATTACATTACTGGTACGTTCTACTGAAGTACCCATCGCATAATTGTTATTCTCGCAAATAAAAATCACAGGCAACTTCCATAACATGGCCAGGTTGAATGTTTCATGTAAAATTCCCTGGCGGGCAGCGCCATCTCCAAAAAAGCAAAGGATCACATTATCTGTGCCTCGATATTGCTCAGCAAATGCCAGCCCGGCGCCGGTTCCAATTTGTGCTCCCACAATGCCATGACCACCCCAAAAACCAACCTCTTTTCCAAAAAAGTGCATGCTTCCACCTTTACCCTTCGCACAACCAGTCGCCTTCCCGTACAATTCGGCCATGCAACTATTCACATCTACCCCTTTTGCAATCGCCAACCCATGATCACGATAAGCAGTGATGAATCCATCCTCAGGACGGGTGGCCGTCATACAGCCAGCAGCAATTGCTTCCTGGCCGATATAGGCATGAAAGAATCCGCGGATCTTACCTTCCATTTTATATTTCTCTTCAGCCATTAGTTCAAACTGACGGATAAGCTGCATCAGCTCATACCAATAGAGATATGTTTCCTTAGAAAATTTTGTGGCCACAGGCTTCAAAGTTGGGGTTGATTCTGCCATAAATTAAGCGGGGGCAAAAATAAGGCAAAACAGTGAATTTCAGTTTGCAGATTTTAGATTTCAGATTATTGGTTTTTAGGATGTTCCCGGCTGTTTATCCCTGATAGGACTTCCGTTGCGTCATCCCGATAGCTGTCGGGATGCTTCACATCTCTATTCGACTTTATAGAACACGGATGACACGGATTCATCGGATGTGCACGGATTCGAATTGCTTAAAAAATCCGTTTTAATCTGTAGCATCCGTGTCATCCGTGTCCCCATGTGTAACTCAAAACTAAAAACTAATATTGCAACCAGTTTTGCTAACGCTTCATTCCATATCAATAACTCAATTCAAGAACTACAGTAATCGTTCATTTCAATTCAATGAACGTATTGTTGGTATTTGCGGTAACAACGGTGTTGGTAAAACCAACCTGCTTGATGCTATTCATTATCTCTGTTTTACCAAAAGTTATTTTACAAGGGATGCTTTGAATATTCAGAACGGGCAAACCGGTTTTAGAGTTGATGGGGAGCTGGAATTAAATGAGAAAAAAGAAAAGGCGATCTGTATACTTCGCGAAACTGGTAAGAAAGAGTTTTCGGTAAATGATTCAGGCTATGAAAAATTCTCGGAACACATTGGTCGCTACCCCTGTGTTATCATTGCTCCGGACGATATACAGATCATCACAGATGGAAGTGAAGAAAGAAGAAGATTTCTGGATGCACTCCTTTCACAGATCGATAAAGATTATTTGCGGCATTTAATTAACTACAACAGGATATTAGCCCAACGAAATTCTTTGCTGAAAAGTTTTTATGAAACAGGTAATAAAAACCTTTCATTACTAGATGTATTGGATGAACAGTTGATAAAGCCAGGAGAATATATTTTTGAAAAGCGAAAACAGTTTCTCATTTCCTTTTTACCTGGTGTAAAGAAACTTTATTCGGAAATCGCAAAGCAGGAAGAAGAAACAGAATTGCATTATCAAAGTGAATTAAATCAATGCACATTTGCCGAATTGCTCCATTTGAACAGGCAACGTGATATGGCTGCGCAAAGAACCACGGGCGGCATTCATCGGGATGATATTGTTTTTAACCTTAATGGTCAGTTATTCAAAAACATCGCTTCGCAGGGCCAGCGAAAAAGTTTACTCTTTGCACTTAAGCTGGCAGAGATGGATGTACTGAAAGAAAACAAAGGCTTTGCCCCTCTCCTTTTATTAGATGATGTATTTGAAAAATTAGATGAGGATCGCATCGCCAATTTGCTTCACCGTGTTTGCATAGAAAACGATGGCCAGGTTTTTATTACAGACACAAACCAGGAAAGGCTTTCACAACATTTGGATGTCTTATCTATCAGTTATCAATCAATAATATTGAAGGTTGAAAGTTAAAGGTTGGGGTTTGAGCCTGACATAACTTTCAACTTTCTCCCGATAGCTATCGGGATAACTTTTAACTTTGCTCAATGAGTGAATATTCAATCGGTGATGCTATTGAAAAGTTTTTGGAACAAAGCCGTATTAGGGGTTCTATCCAGGCATTGCAGATCGGGGATGTTTGGGAGGACATAATGGGTAAAACCATTGCGAGGTACACCGACGAAATAAAGATCATCAATGATACCCTGTTTATCACAACTCACGTGGCACCATTAAAACAAGAACTGATCTTCCAGAAAGAAAAAATAAAGCTTCGTGTGAACGAAGCCTTAGGTAAAAAGGTAATAAAAGAAATAGTTGTTAGGTAAGCACTCCGAAACGGTTGTCTCTTCTTACTACCGCATCAAAAATTTCCATCCTGTTATTCACTGCTTCTTCCAATATATCTTCAGATGACACAATACCGCGGAAAGAATGGATTTCAAAAACGGGCAGATAGCGAACATGATGTTGACGCATTAATTGCATGCATCTTTCAACAGAGTCATCCGTAGTAGCCGCAGGTAATCCTCTATTCATTATATCACTCACCTTCGTCTTAGTAAGTTGCCTGTTAGTAATCACAACTTTGCTTGCAATGTCGTGTTCGGTAAGAAGTCCGACATATTTTCCATCATCGTCCATTACGATCAGGTAATCTACATTTTCATGGCACATGCGACTAAGTGCAGTATCTGCAGAGGAACCAGGAGATACCGTGTGGAAATGCAATTCCTTTTTGGCAAGAATCGAAGTTATTTTTTCCATACGCTTCAGGTTTAATAGGTTTAGTAATCCTTCTGTTTTCCTGTTTACAGGTTTAGGGCCTTTTCAATTTACGAATAAATTCCGCGGAAAAAGTGTGACTGCGGTCATTGTGCAAAAAATATTCCAAATATTTTTCAGCCCAGGCATTTAATGATCCAAATTTCAGTTCAAAAATGAAGATAGAATGAAAAGGATGTAATGAAATTGTAAAGTTTGCGTAGCTAAAGATTTTACTGAACCCTGACTCTTGGATCAACCACGCCATACAGAATATCCGCGAGTATATTGATAATGATAAAGAATGTGGCTGAAATAAGAACAGAGCCCATTACAACGGGAAAATCCAGTTTCTCCAACGCATCAACGGTTATTTTGCCAATACCCT
>DASUTO010000170.1:0-2112 GCA_036374555.1 Chitinophagaceae bacterium | reverse complement strand
GGCTTCTCTGTAAAAATGCAGAGGAACTCCTTACCCCCTGGAAAATATCAGATCGGCATTATGATTAAAGATTTAAAAAATCAAAAAGAGGGAGTTACTTTTTTGGATAGATCCCTGGAAATAAAATAGTTTTTTATTGCGATATGCTCATTTATTTATAATCCATAATGAAATTTAGAGAGATCATAAAAAAAAATATTCAGAAAACCGGGTTTACAATTGCCCGGTATCCAGCGCCTGATCTAAAAAGAAGAATATTAACCTACCGCCACTTTAAAGTTGATACTCTTCTCGACGTGGGAGCCAATTCAGGCCAATATGCCGGGCTTATGCGTGAACTTGGATATAAAGGCAACATACATTCTTTCGAACCTACTTCAATGGCATTTAATCTTCTAAGCAATAAATCAAAAAAAGATAAAAACTGGCACGTTCATCAATTAGCCATTGGCGCAAATACAGGGGAAATTGAAATCAATATTTCAGAAAATTCTTTTAGTAGTTCTATCCTTGAAATAGAAAAGTTACATGTCAAAAGTGCTCCGCAATCCCGGTATATTAATAAAGAAACTGTTCCGATTGAAACAATCGATAATTTATTTCCAGTTATAACCAAAGGAGCTAAAGCGATCTATATGAAGATCGATACACAGGGATATGAATCAGAAGTACTAAAAGGTGCAGAAAACAGCTTACACAAAATACAATGCATTCAACTTGAAATGAGCCTGGTTAAATTATATAAAAATGAATGGCTTTTTGAAGAAACACTCGATTACCTTAAAAAGAAATATTTTGAAATATATACCATAGAGCCCGAATTTTATGACACCAATACGGGCCAGTTGCTACAAGTAGATGCTATTCCTTATAATAAAAATATTTGATCAAGCTCATTTTGATTATTAAAATGGATAACAACCCGTTGGTAAGCATCATTACTGTAGCATATAATGCTGGTCCCTTTATGGAAAAAACAATTCAAAGTGTCCTTTCACAGACCTATTCCCTTATTGAATATATAATCATAGATGGTGGTTCAACCGACAACACAGTAGATATAATAAAAAAATATAATGATCATATTGCTTATTGGCGCAGTGAAAAAGATAACGGTATCAGTGAAGCCTTTAACAAAGGGCTTTCCAAAGCAACAGGCGATATTATCGGTATAATAAATGCTGATGACTGGTATGAAAACGACACCATAGAAAAAGTGGTCAATAATTTTGGGAACGCAAATATTGTTTATGGTGACCTGCAGATATGGAAAAGGGAGAAAAAAGACTTTATTCAAAAAGGTGATCACCGGTTATTAGCCAGAGAAATGACAGTGAATCATCCAACAGTTTTTATTAAAACAGACTGTTATAAAAAATGGGGGAATTTCAGCGAAGAGTACAAATGCGCTATGGATTATGATCTGATGCTTCGGCTTTATACGAATAACTGCCATTTTAAATATATTCCTTCTGTACTTTCTAATATGCGATTAGAAGGAATCAGCGACTATAATTGGCCATTGGGTTGCCGTGAAACTCTTGCTATTAAAAACAAATACATGCCAACGCAAAAAATAAAAAATTATCTCTATTACTGCAAGCATGTACTTGCTATAGCCATGCCAAGAGCTTTAAAGAGATTAGGTTTAAGCCCTGCTGTTAAATTATACCGCTCAAGGTTTTCGCAGCTCAAAAAAATTTATCACTAGTTAATAATGTATAATTTGGATTGATATGATCGTCAGCCATCCTTTACAAGAACTTCTTTATAAACCTTATAAGTTTCTTCAGCGGCTTTTTTCCACGAATAATTTCTTTTTACCATTTCAGCCAGCGCAGGATCCACCTGGGCTTTGGATGCGGCTGCTACTGCCTCAAAAATAGACTCAGGTAAAGCCGGGTCACAGTAAAAAGCATACTTATTTAAATATTCTTTCGCATCGCCTCTATCAGTAATAACTACGTTACATCCTAGTGTGGCCGCTTCTAATGAACTAAGACCGGTCGTCTCGAACCAGCTTGGTAAAATATGAACTTTCGCTTTTCTATAAAATTTAATCAAATCAAGCTGAGGTACATGCTGAATAAATGTAATATTAGAAGTTGCTAA
>DASUTO010000169.1:0-10422 GCA_036374555.1 Chitinophagaceae bacterium | reverse complement strand
TTTATGAAATTTTTCTTGAGCAGACCCATAAAATTCTTGACAAGTTCAGATTCCTTGTTTTGATTTAGGTCGCGAACTGATTCCTTAAGATTTCTTGAAAAATATATTAAGAAAATATTGAGGAGCCCTTTAAGAAGTTCCAGCCTCCGGTTAAAATAATTACTGAACTCCCATTTCATTTTCCTCACCACTACTTCCAGTTCATGATCTGTTTCAGTATCGATTTTGATTGCTGCGGCTTTGAAGCTATCGTCATACCGCACAAGCCACGATGAATGACTTGCATAGCCTTCAGAAAGCCAAACGAATTCTGGAGCAAAAGAAATATAATAGCCTTCAATACTGGTTTCAAAATCATATTTTCGGATAGAACCGGGAGCAAGGCAATAAATATTGTTATCTGATACCTCAAAACTCTGTTCATCTACGCAAAGAATTCCTCTACCCTTTTTTATCCAAAATATTTCAAACCGGCTTAATTTTTCCGGCCCGGAACTTAATGAAAGCTGCGTTTCCATCCATTCCAGCGCATGAATTTCAAATCGCTTACTCAGTTCATTGTTCTCTTCACTTATCTGGTAACTATTGAGACCTGAATCAGTATCCAATATTTTGTAACTATAAGCACTATTCATGGTTAAGATATAAGGTTGAGTAGTTGGTTTTCGTGATAGTAATAAGCCAAGCGCCATGCCACAATTATAATTCATTGATAATAAGGTCTTTAGTTGTAGTTGATTGCAATATTATTTGCGATATTTCGCTAATTGACGAAGCTTGTTATGTCATTTCAACATTATTATTATCTACCTTTAAAATATGCCAAAGCCGATAAAGACGGGTGTGTCAGATACTTTAGAAAGTACAACTCAAAGGGATGAATTGATAGATGCCTTAAAAAAAGAGTTGTCTGAAAAAGAGACATTGCTTTCTTTAAATAATGATATTGCTTCAATACGCGACAAGAAAGAGATACTCAAAAAGATCCATCCCAAATTAAAAAAGCTCTTCAATACGGAAGACATATTTATTTGTGTTCTCGATAAAAAAAACGATACACTAAATCCTTTCTTAAGAGTAGCCGGTAAAAATCGAATAGATTACCCTGGTTATGAAAATTGGATGAACTCGAATTTTCCCATTCACGACGGTTTTATTGATACAATACTCAATGCGAAAAAACCAATTGTTTTCGATATAGAGGAAATCTGCAATTGGTCAATGGCGCCAGGTTACATTAAAATATCAAGAGCGGCCGGGATAGCTGAAAGTCTTTCCAAATCGTTATATCATGGTGGCGAGTTAATAGGAATACTGACATTGTGGTCGCAGCAGAAGAATGCGTTTACTGCACATCACATGTCGCTCATAGAAAAAATTGCAGACCAGGTTTCTGTTCTCATCATCAATATCCTGGCAAATGAAGAGATAAAAACAAGGGAAAAAGAAAAAGATATTTTATTATCAGTTAGCAAGGAACTTAATTCAATCCGAAATAAAATAGAACTCCTGCCACTGTTAAAAAAACAATTTGAAGAACTCTCATTTTATAGTGATGTAACTATTGCGAAAGTCGACAGGAACAATCAAACTTTTAGCGCATTCTTAGTAAACGAGGAGTCCAGTCGCGCTAATCATCCAGGCTATGCCCAAATGCGTGATGCCCATCACAATTTCCCTGATGGCGTTTTTGAGGTAGCACTTCATTCGGAGAAACCTGTTGTATTTGATTTACAGGAATTGGTAAATCGTGATAACCCATTATCCTATATAAAATTCCTCTATGAAAACGGAACCGTTGAAATGGTCGGCATATCACTTCGTGACAGAAATAGGGAAATAGGTGCATTGTTTTTATTTTCAGGCAGGAGACTTTCTTTCACTGAACTCCAGCTCAGCCTGGTGCAGGGTATCGGAAACCAGTTGGGTACCGTAGTTGCAAATCTTTTAGCAAACGACGAGATCTCGGTAAGGGAAAATGAAAAATCGATATTACTTACTTTAAGTAATGAAATAGCCGCTGTAAGGAATAAGGATGATCTTTTCAGGGTTGTAAGTTGCAATCTTAAAGAGCTATTTGCCATGACAGGATTTGCTATTGGTTTAGTAAATGATGATAGGCAAACGCATAGTCCATATTTATTTGATTTGGAAGATAACATTTGCAATCACCCGGACTTCCTGGAAATTGTGTCCCAGAAATTTGACATCACGGATGGATTATTTGATACTGTATTAAATTCAGACGAACCCGTTTCTCTATATGTTGACGATTTGCCATCAGGATCCGGCACACCCGCCTATGTAACTTTTTGGAAGAAAATGGGGATTCCCCTGATCATTGGTGTACCACTTCGTGTAGGTGAAACTAATCTCGGTGTTTTATTCTTTCATATTGACCCGGATTTTGTAAGCGCCCTGAGAAATAACCTTCTTAAAGGTGTGTGTGCTCAAATATCAATTGCACTTTCCAACATACTTGCGAATGAGAAAATCTCAAAGCAATTGGAAGAAATCAGGAATTATAAAGAACAACTTGAAGAAGAAAAACAATATTTGCAGGAAGAAGTAAGCAGCGGATATTCATATAGTGATATTATTGGGAATGGCCCTGAAATACAAAAAGTATTTCATCAGCTTTCACAGGTTTCATTTACAGATAGCACTGTATTGATCCTGGGAGAAACGGGAACTGGAAAAGAACTCGTAGCCCGCGCTATACACAATTCATCACCCAGGCGAGAAAAGTTGATGGTAAAAGTCAATTGTGCCGCAATGCCTGCCAACCTGATAGAAAGCGAATTATTCGGGCATGAAAGGGGCAGTTTTACAGGAGCTACGGAAAGGCGAATTGGGAAATTCGAACTGGCAAATCATGGTACACTATTTTTAGACGAAATTGGAGAAATGCCTCCAGAACTCCAGGTGAAATTATTAAGAGCAATACAGGAAAGGGAAATCGAACGAGTTGGTGGAAAATCAACTATCAGAATTGATGTCCGGATAATTGCAGCTACTAACCGGGATCTTCAAAAAGAAGTAGATGAAGGCAACTTTCGTCGTGATTTATTTTACCGGCTCAATGTATTTCCCATTGTAATGCCCGCACTGAGAGAAAGAAAAAAAGATATTCCGTTACTTATATCACACTTCATTAATAAGTATTCAAAAAATACCGGTAAGCCTGTCAAAGTAGTCTCAAAAAAGGTCATGAAGCAATTGATAGCATATGAATGGCCGGGCAATGTACGGGAACTCGAACACCTAATGGAAAGAACTTTACTCACCACCACTACTAAATCAATTAAAGATGTTCATCTGCCCTTACACAACAAACAGGAGTTGAGGAAAGCATTAGAAGATGAGTATTTAAAGTCGCATGAAGAAAACGAACGGGATCATATTATCAGGGTCTTAAATAAATGTAACGGAAAAATTTATGGACCCGCGGGCGCTGCCGATATTCTACGTCTTCGCGTATCTACCCTAAACTCAAAGATCAAGAAGTTGGGAATTAAAAAGAACAAGATGTACAGGTGACGGTTATTTCGTACCACGGGTAAATTGAAATATACAACAGATTGCAGCTTTTGGAAATGGCATAAAATCCTGGTTTTCTTACTTTTTACTTGATTCGGATAAAAAACGCGTTATGAAAATAACACATCAAATTATTTTAGGCTGTTTTCTGAGTATGGGATGCTCGTTTGTGTTCGGACAGGAAGCAATAAAATCTCCTCAAATAATTGACCAAAAGAGAATCTCAAATATTGCAGACTACGAACGGTTGATCAAATACTATAGGTATTACAAGCAAGACTCTGCCATTTACTTTGCTCAGCAGGGAATTGAGCTTGCCAGGAGGAAAAAAGATAGTGTTTTCCTTGCATTGATACTAGTACAAATGGGAATGATCGATGATAACCAGGGGGAGTTTGATAGTTCAAGAATGAAGTATCAGCAAGCTCTTGAAATTTTTAAGAACAACAACTCTCCAAAAAATATTGCTTCAGCATCGATTCGTATTGGGGTTGTTGAATTAAGAAATGGAAAGTATGACAATGCTATGAAGTATTTTCTCGACGCCCTTAATATTTCTGAGGGAGTACGCGACAAGTATGGCGAAATGGAGGCAAACTATAGTATTTCCTGGGCATACCTCGATCGTAAAAACTATAAAACTGCCCTGGAATATTTAAAAAAGGCAGAACATATTAACGATAGCATACCCTTTTCCAGTACTTCACTTAATATTTTCAACCACCTTGGTGTAGTGTACAGGGAAATGGGAAATTACAGACAAGCTGAATATTATCTCGAGAAAGGTGTAAAAATGAGTACTGATATTGAATACCAGGGATTAAATATCACATTGATTAATAACCTCGCTTCGGTTTATTCAAAACAGGGATTTAAAAAGAAAGCCATTAAACTTCAGGAAGAAGCGCTCGAGAGATCCCGAACCTTAGGTAACTATTTAAGGGAATTACAGGTGCTACACGGCCTGGCAAAAACATATGGGAAGGATGAATCATCGAAGGCAATCTATTATCTAAACGAGGCTGTATTACTGGCTCGGGAAAAAGGAAATTACAACCAGGAAACAAGGTATCTGAAAGCAATTATTCCCCTGTATTTGGCAGAGGGAAATCACAAGCAGGCTTTTTTAATGAAAGAGCGGGAACATACACTGGCGGATAGCTTTTATTATTCCACCATGTCGAAGAATATAGAATCTTTAAAAACTGAATATGAGCTAAGTAAATCCAATGCGAAGGTGAAGGAACTAGCGTTACTAAACAATAAACGTCACCTGGAACTTGAAAAGGCTAATATATTGCGGAATGTAACTTTTTCAGGAATAGCATTATTACTTATTATTTTAGTCTTATTATACAATCAGTATCATGCAAAACAGCGGAGCAATAAGGAGATCAGCAATAAAAATCGATCCCTTCAACACTTGTTGGATGAAAAAGGATGGTTACTAAAAGAGGTGCATCACAGGGTTAAGAACAACCTGCATACAGTAATGAGTTTGCTTGAAACTCAATCGACTTATCTCAAAGATGACGCTTTAGCAGCAGTCCAAAATAGTCAGCACCGTGTTTATGCCATGTCGTTGATCCATCAGAAACTCTATCAACTGGACAACTCAACCAATATTAATATGGCCGTCTATTTACCGGAGTTGATTGATTATTTACAAGATTCCTTTGACATTCACCAACGTATCAGGTTTCGCACTGAAATCGAAAACATCCACTTAGACATCTCAAAGGCAATTCCAGTGGGTTTGATATTGAATGAATCGATCACAAATGCGATAAAATATGCCTTTCCAGGAAATGCATACGGTGAGATTCAGATTGATATGAAAAGAATGGAAAATAGCCTGATAGGGCTCTCAGTAAAAGATAATGGTATCGGACTTCCTAGTAATTGGGAAAAGATCCAGAATAACTCGCTTGGACTTAAGCTCATGAAAGGATTAAGTGAGGATATACAGGGAAAATTTTTTATCGAGCAAATGAATGGAACGAAGATTAAGGTCGAATTTCCAGGAGACCTTGTTATTAAAGACTCAACGAAAAAAGAAATATTTCAAAAGACGGAGTTATTGTCATGAGAAAAAAAATTTTAATTGTCGAAGACCAGTTTATCGAAGCCAATAACCTTCAAATGATACTGGAAAAAGCGGGATACAATGTTTGTTCGATTGCCAGGTCTGTACCTGTTGCTCTTGAAATTATTGAAAATGAAAAACCAGATCTTGTGTTATTAGATATTTTCTTACAGGGCAACCTTACAGGCATTGACCTGGCAAGAAAACTTAGGGAAAAAGATATTGGATTTGTATATCTATCTGCCAATTCCAATAAAAAAACACTTGACGATGCCAAGGTTACGAGACCGTATGGATTTCTTGTAAAACCTTTCCGGGAAAGAGACATATTGGTAACTCTTGATATTGCGTGGTACCTGCATGAGGAATACCTGGCATCAAAAAAAATACAGAACGACGTTGTTAAACAAACAGCCGACCGTTCAACTGTTCCTGAATTCAAAGGTATAATCGGAAATAGCAAACCACTACAATCCGTTTTAGATGCCGTATTGATGGTTGCAAGGGCCGAAACATCTGTATTACTGCTAGGTGAAAGCGGTACAGGAAAGGAAAAAATTGCAGAGTGCATTCACAACCTTTCTCCCAAAAAATCAAAACCCTTTATAAAAGTAAATTGTGCAGCGTTGCCGCTTACATTAATTGAGTCGGAATTATTTGGTCATGAACGTGGATCATTTACAGGAGCAGTAGAACGAAGAATCGGGAAATTTGAACAGGCAGATGGAGGAACAATATTCCTGGATGAGATAGGAGAAGTGCCAACTGAAATACAGGTAAAACTGTTGCGAGTATTACAAGAGAAGGAAATTGAACGAATTGGTGGGAGGGACACAGTAAAAGTTGATGTTCGAATCATAACTGCTACAAACAGGAACCTGGAAAAGGAAATATCGGAAGGTCGTTTTAGGATGGATCTTTATTATCGTCTAAATGTATTTCCGATCACACTGCCGGCATTAAGAGAGCGTAAGGAAGACATCCCATTACTCGCTATGCATTTCACACACCTGTATGCAAAAAAAATAGGTAAGCCGATTAATGATATAAGCCTGGAAGCAGTAAAAAAATTATTGCTCTATGACTGGCCCGGAAATATCAGGGAACTAGAAAATATAATTGAGCGTTCAGTTCTTCTCACAACTACCACTAGTATTACAGATATTATACTTCCCGATCAAAAGAAAACTATAACAAATTCTCATGGATCGAAGGAGTCGATTAAAACTATAGAGGAAAATGAAAGAGATCACATTATTTCGGCTTTGAGGAGCTGCAATGGAAAGATTTCCGGGGAAGGTGGTGCGGCAGAATTATTGAATATTCACACATCAACTCTTAATTCGAAAATAAAAAAACTGGGAATAACCCGGGAACATTATTTTACTATCGAAAAGGAATGAAATTTCTGTTTAAACCGAACATTCGAAAGTGAAAAAAATTGCTTGCCATACTTTGTTTTTCATCTCCAGGATGCTTTATTTGCTGCTTATACTATCATTTACGGAGAGTAATGCTCAATCCGGAAAAAGTATTTGGCTCGAAAAGCTAAATAACGAAATTCATTTATCGGCTAGGTACGACGCAGATAAATTAGTCAGGATCGATAGCTTACGTCGGCATTTTAATAATTTTGATAAAACCACCTTCGCGAAGTACCTGGAACTGTATAACGAGTTTTCAGTTTTTAATTTTGATTCCGCTTATTACTATGCAGAAAAGTTGCAGGCTACAGCAGCTAGCTTAAATGATACTTTGCTTTTAAAATACGCAAAAATAAAAACAAATTTTGTGTTGCTTTCCTCCGGGATGTTTAAAGAAGTGTTTGACTCGTTAAGTTATCTCAATCCACACGGACTTGATGATTCGGCTAAAGCGGAATACTATATACTAAAAACACGGAGTTATTTTGACCTGTCCGACTATAATAAAGAAAAATTGTTTAAAGCGGTATACACCGCCGAAGCTGACAGGTATATCGACTCTTTACTAACCATATCAGCACCAGGCGGTTTTCAATACAATTACTATAGCGGTTTAAAGAGTATACGTCGAGGCGATATTCGTACAACAACAGCATATTATAATATGCTCACAGCCGACTCATTACTATCATTGCGCCAGATAGCTATTGTCAACTCTACCTTCAGCGATTTATTTATCAGGAAGGGGCAGGCTGATTCTGCTATAATTTTACTATGCAAAGCCGCCATCGCGGATATTAAATCAAGCACAAAGGAAACCACTGCTATCCTAAACCTTGCTACGCTATTATTTAAAGCAGGAGACCTTAAAAATGCATCGGCGTATATTCAAAAGGCCTCTGACGATGCGATGACTTATGGTGCCAGGCAACGAATCCTGCAGTTAAGCAATATCCTCCCCTTAATTGAATCAGCAAGATTGGCTGATGTTCAAAGTGATAAAAAAAGCATAACACGATATGCCTTTATTATTACAGCTTTATTCTTACTCCTAATAGCCCTGGGTTTTATTATATTTAGACAGGTGAGAAGGTTGAAAACACAGCAACGAGAAATTAACACCAAGAATCTATCGTTACATCATATGATAGAAGAAAAGGAGTGGTTGCTGAAAGAAATACATCACAGAGTTAAAAACAACCTTCATACTATCACCAGCCTGCTTGAATCACAATCAGCATACCTGGAAAATGATGCTTTAACAGCAATTCGCGACAGCCAGCACCGTGTTTATGCCATGTCGCTGATACATCAAAAGCTTTACCAGCCTGAAAAAAATGTCACAACCATTGATATGCCTATGTATTTGCATGAATTGGTTGAATACCTAAACGATAGTTTTGAAGCAAGGAACCGGATAAAATTCAAAATGGATACCGAACCTTTAGAACTGGATATATCGTTGGCAGTTCCGGTAGGATTAATTATAAATGAAGCCATAACAAACGCTATGAAATACGCGTTCCCATTACATAACGGGGGATTAATCAATATTTCGATTAAAAAAACCGATGCAAAGAAATTTATTTTCTCAGTAGCTGATAATGGGGTTGGATTACCGGAGGGATTTGATATAAACAACGTTAATTCCCTTGGAATGAAACTGATGAAAGGACTTAGTGATGATATTATGGCGAAATTCAAAATTGAAAATTCAACTGGAACTAAAATATCAATTGAATTTATGGCAGATAAAAATCTATAGAATTTACGGAGCTATTTGGAAGTTATAATAAATATGGGTCGGCAAATAGATTTCTTATTCGACAAAAATCAAATTAAATGAGAAGACAATATTCAAAACTGAATATCTTTTTCGTAGGTGCTTCACTACTATTACTGGGTTGTTCATCACCACTTATTGAAACCAGGCCAGCTACAGTTACTGATACCAGTGCCTTTACAATTACCTGTAATGCCAGCAAGGGTAATAAAGGTTTATTGAATTACGACGGGCCAGTATTCGTTCATCTGGGATTGATAACAGATAGCTCCAATCATTCCAACGAATGGAGGTATGTAAAATTTAAATGGGGTTCAACGGAAGAAGCTGCTCTTACAACACCTGAAAGTAAAAATAGCTGGTCATACAAGATTCCCAATATTCGAAAATTCTTCCAGGTTAGTGACAACGAGAAGATAATGGAGCTGGTAGTATTGTTCAGGGAGGGAAATTGTATTGATACGGCATGTAAAACACTCAGAAATTCCGACAAATCAGATATTCGAATCCCGGTATCCCAAAAGCAATAACAAAAACAAACACTCAATTAATCATCCTTACCAGGCATTTCCCTGCATTTCTATTCCTGCTGCATATTTTATATAACAGTAAGTATGATATGGATATTGATCCTGATTCAATGCATCGGGATCTTTAACCGTAAAAATACTTTGTATACCATTCAAATACATATCGACATACATGGCCAAGGTTTTTTTTCCTTAAATGCCGGTGGATACCAGGTAGGCAAAATTGTCATAACCCTATCCGGGAGTGAATTGATACTTCAAGATACGACCGTACTAGGGAAGCGGTATCTGCATTCAGTCAGAAATAGATTACTACACGAAGTTGTAGAGTATGCAAAAATGCATGAATTGAAAATCGTAACAGTTTCACGGTTTATACAAAAGCAATTTAGCATTAACCCCGAAAAATATGCAGATGTGTGGGAGAAAGCATAAATATACAAGTTGAAGCATCATTCGGCGATTGTTACCCGGGGCCTTGTGATATAGCTTAGTTCCTCGAAGTTTATGTATTCTGATAAATAATTTAACAAATAGAAAAATGAAACATATTGCTAACGGCGCAATCCGCGAAATAAGAAAAAACTTCATAATACCGTGTGCAGCTCTATTTATTATTTCCGCATGTAGTAATAACGCAGCGCAAACCTCTTCCGGGGAAGAAAATAATTCTTCCAATATCAAGTTAGAAGTAAATGCGACAAATTCCAAAACGCAATTTGCAGAGATTAATGGAAGGAAGATCGCGTATCGTTCCATCGGTAAAGGTGATCCTATGATACTTTGCCAGCGGTTTCGCGGAAACCTTGACGACTGGGATCCCGCTTTTCTTGATGCATTAGCTAAAAATTACAACGTGATCATATTTGATTATACTGGTTTTGCCTCTTCTACTGGCAATCCGCATTCTGATATGATGGGTTTTGCAAGCGATGTAACAGATTTGGCCAAAACACTCGGCTTAAAGAAAATAATTCTTGGCGGTTGGTCATTTGGCGGTTGGGTTGCACAAATTGTTACCACCGAATTTCCTGATCTTGTTTCACAAACAATTTTATT
>DASUTO010000168.1:0-14994 GCA_036374555.1 Chitinophagaceae bacterium | reverse complement strand
GTTCAAAAATAACGATAGGAATTAATCTGCTAAATATAATTGTTAACCATTTTTTACAGCAAATATTTACAACTAAAAATTTAAACTTAACTTCGTAAAGTTCTCCTTATAAAAAATTATAACTTTAGCGATAGAAACCTTCGCATCATTCCGGGGACAGAAAAGGATATTAATTTTGGTTCTATTCTCAACGTCATGAAAAATTACTCAATTGCCTTACTGATCTTTGGAGAACCAGACTCTGCGAGAAATGCCCTGACAGAAGAAAAATATAAAAAACTTACCGCCCATTTTATAGAAGAAGGATTTGAAGTTGGCTCTGTTCTCTATCATGATACGATCGCCGGCAAACTTGCAAAAGAACTTTCTAAATACAATGCGATCCTCGTTTGGGTTAATCCCATCGAACAGCAGGGTGACAGAAAAATGCTGGATGCTTTGCTGATGAAGCTCTCAACACAAGGATGTTTTGTTTCAGCTCATCCGGATGCTATTCTAAAAATGGGAACTAAAGAAGTATTGTATAGAACACGAAAAACGGAATTTGGCGGCGATACTAAATTGTACCATTCTTTTGACGATTTTAAAGAACGGTTTCTTAAAGAACATCCAGGGATTCGAATATTAAAACAATATCGTGGCAACGGTGGAGATGGTGTATTTAAAATTGATACTACTGAATTGAATAATAACAGGATCACGATAACACATGCTAAAAATGGCGATGAAGAAAAACTGGTAACCATTGATGATTTCTTTAAAATGTTTGAATCTTATTTCAGCACTAACACCATGCTTATAGACCAGGAATGGAACCTGAATATTGTAAACGGCATGGTAAGATGTTATTTATCCGGATCAAAAGTTACCGGCTTTGGTTACCAGGAAATAAATGCTCTTTATCCAATAACAGAAAAGAACCCGGTTTTTAAAAGACCCAGCCCGCGTTTTTATTTTAGCGAAGATTGCGGATTGTTCAATGATCTAAGAAAAATTATGGAAAATAGTTGGATTGAGGAATTGCAGGAAATTACCGGGATCAGCAATGAAATGCTTCCTGTAATTTGGGACGCAGATTTTTTTATTAATAAGATCAATACCGAAAATACAGGTGAAAAATATACACTGTGTGAAATAAATGTAAGCTGCGTATCCCCTTTTCCTGAAAGCTCGATACCATATATTGCAGAAGAAGTGAAGAAAAGAATAAGCGCCTGACTATTTTCATAAAATTCAGAAAAAGAAAACCGTCAATGCCAGAACATAAGACTGGTAAAACAAAGCTGCTTATCAATACCGAAATGAACTTTATTTCATAACAGTAGCAATAAGCAGCCTTGGTTATTCAACCAGCTAAGAACGTTTTATTGTTTTACCAGTTTTTCCCGGAAATGTTTTCCATCAACAAATGCATCTATAATATAAACGCCACTACTTAATTTTTCTCCCGCCAGGTTCATCACCGCTGTTTGGGCCACGCCATTCGTATAAGATTTTATCAATCTCCCCTTCATATCATACAATTTTAAAATGACAGGACCAGTCGGGAGTTTTGTAAATCTTACACCGATCTGCTCCCTGAATGGATTATTCATCACGATCATACTCTGAGCTGCAATTTCCTTTTTCACAAATGCCACATTACTGGTTATCAATCTTCCGTCAGAATGATGCAACGTTACACGGTAATAATTCAATTCAACATTTTCCTTATCAATATAAGAATACTCTTTTTCACTTGTCGAATTACGTGAAGCATTTAAAGTTGCAATACGATGGAATTTAATACCCTCATACGATTTTTCCACTTCAAAGAAAGTGCTCCCTTCTTCTGAATCTGTTGTCCATTTTACTTCTATCGCTGCTTGTGGATCTGGCGGCATACTCAGCCTGGTTTGACCATTGCCACCCCCTTTAGGACCTGCAGTTACCAATACATTATTCATGCGGCCAGGAGTGCCCGCACCAATTCCACCGAATCCATTTTCAAATGTGTATGTAAGAGTATACCCGTTACCAAACACACCCCGGACAGGATTTCCAACAGTCTGCACTGTACCATTATGGTTTGGTTGAGCATTCTGTGGTGTGACAGCACTGATAGGACCGGATGTCTTCACCATCTGGATCTGATCCCAGCTATTAGTTGTCGCCTGTTCCCATCCTTCTTTTTCTTCTTTTGTGAAATATAAAGTGACCTCATACCTGCCTGCAGGATTACCAGAGGCAGGCGATATAAAGAAGGTTTTATCCATCAGGTAATTCTTTTTGTTATTGTTCCAGAACCTGGTTGCGCCTGTACCTGATCTGTCAATTTTCAATTCAGTGCAACCATAGTCATGAGCCGACAGATTACGTATGCGTGCAATG
This sequence comes from Chitinophagaceae bacterium, assembly GCA_036374555.1. GTDB lineage: Bacteria > Bacteroidota > Bacteroidia > Chitinophagales > Chitinophagaceae > VBAS01. The sequence goes on along the minus strand of DASUTO010000168.1, from coordinate 12,624 downwards.
ATCTCGCCGGATGATGAATAGTAGTATAGATCGTTGTAAGAATCAAGATGTTCAGTTTTACTTGTATTCAACGCTGTAGCGATCGGTGTTTGGAACGTTGTTATATTAAAAGTAATGTCTGGTCTTGCCCCTCCTGTAAAACCGAATGTTGCATTAGGAAGCGAACATCCTGCAGCATTATCAACGCGATCAAAATGACAAAGATTTATACCTGAGGTGCCTGCGACATTATCAGTAGCGGTACCAGTTACATTATCATAACAGATATCGAAAAGAAGATTTGAAACACCATCCCATATAAAAGGTGTCGCAAGCTCAAATGTATTAACGCCGGCCACCGTGCTATAATCTACAGGACCATATACAGCAATTGCTCCAGCTTCAAACGCACCAAAGGCGGTACCGCCGCTTAATGTATTCTTCATTTTAATAGTAAATCCATTGAATGGGGCTGTACTATTTTTACTAATAACATTAAAAGCAATTGAATTGATCTTCCCTGAACGGAATCCTGCTGCTTTTAATTCAGAAGCGAGATACATGATCTGAGTCCGTGAATCAGAGAACTGTGCCCTGAACGGTTGAGTGAGGGCCGTATTTCCTAAACCTACTGTAGCAGTAAGATTTTGTGAAAGCTGCGGCGCTTCTTCACCATTATCATCAATGGTTACTAAATGTGTATTAGGTATACCGGGAATAGCATTTGTACTGCCAGAGATTGTAAAACTAAGTGTAAATGATTCCTGTGGCTCTATTTCAACATCATCATATACACGGATCCTGATTTCTTTCACTTCAGTGAGACCGCCGGTAAAAACGTGCTGCTTTGATGGATTAGTGAAGCTTCCATTTGTTGTAAAATCAAAATCCACTCCTTCAAGTGCGGTATTGCCGGCATTTACTTTATATGTCACAGTCGCATCACCTTCCGCCGGGTTTATCAGACCGGTTTTTAAAATATATTCCTGGTAAGGACGGCAACCCGATGCAAACGCGTCGGACTCGGTTGCAGAAGTTGATGATGTAACAAAGCGAATTTCGGGATTAGTTGTCATTGATATAGTTGCAGTGAACAATCCCCTTCCGTGTGTGGCAGCTACTACTGTGTTATCTGAAGCACGAAGCTTCAGCATATCTGTTCTTACAGTAGGATAGCCAGCATTAGGTTGCCATACTGTATTGGTACCATTTACCTGGACCGTTGAATAGATACCTGCTTCCGTTGCTAAAATGATCTGATCATCCTGTCCGGGAACGATGATTGCCCATCTTACAGGCATATCTGGAAGATTGCCATCGATAGCTGTCCATGAGGTCCCGCCGTTTATGCTATACCAAACATTGTTTATACCAAAATTGGTAAACACTGCAACCAATACCTGGTCGGATGATCCGGTATTAATACAATTCAGAAAACCATTGGGGAAAGAAGCACCCGTAATGTCTGTAACATTTGCATTGATCGTCGCTGCTGTAACTGTATTAGCGTTATCAAGTCTTAATAATTTTCCGGTGCTGCCGCCAATAAAAACCCTGTTAGCTGTATAAGGTGAAACTTTAAAGGAAGAAGCATTGCTGTTTGCACCATTTTTTACTAACCCAGCTACACTAAGTACTGTATTGGTTGTAGAATTATTAGCATTGACCCACCTGCGTATCTGTGTGTTGGGAGTTGCACTTACTCCATTACTTGCATACATAATATTCTGGGCATCGTCATAGTCAAATGGATTTACAAACAATCCCTGGCTGGATGATAAGTTTACACTTGTCCATGTTTGCCCTCCATTTACACTGCGACGGTATTGATTGAAAACATAACTTCCAAATTGTATAGAAGGATTTGCCTGATTAATATGTGTAAAGCATCCATCACCACCGGTTACTTCAGTTGAAGGACCTAATCCTTCATAGCGTAATTGATGTACTCCATTATCCTGAGTTCCTCCAATAAGATAAGGACTGCCTGCATCAGGATGAATTGCGGCAGAGTAGAATTGCTTGATAGCAAGATTCCGGTTTTTATCTGCCCAGGTAACTCCATGATTTCTTGACAGGAATAATCCTCCATCACAACCGATCAGCAAACGACTTTCGTTGTTCTTGTACCACCATTGTATGAAATGATGATCAGCATGAACATAAGGTGCCGTTGTAACCCAAAAAGTAGCTCTTGTCCATGTTCTTCCACTATCCAATGAACGATAAGCATCCAATCCTCCTGACATTAGTTCACCAATATTCCTTGGATTTATAGTAAGAGTTTGGTTGTACCATGTTTGTCCACTGCCGAGTCCGGATGGAATGATAACTGTATTTCGCTTTGTCCATGTAACGCCACCATCAAGTGATAAATAGCAGCTATCGGTGTTAGCAGCAGTATTTGAAGTAACAGCATAAACTGTATCAGCCAAAGCTGCAAGCTCCATACGAATAGCGGCTAAACCAGATAAGCGGATACCTGTTCCCAATGTCCATCCTGCAGCTTGTGTTACAGTAGCTGGGTTGTTGGTAACAAATGCCCTTACTGTTGTACCAGGTGCGCCAGTTGCATAACCAAAGCTTGCATACAATTTACCTGTACTACTAATTTCGATATCGGTACAGGTTGCAGTAGCAGTAGCTGTACCAACAAGGGTCGGTGTAATATTTGTCCAGGTGGCTCCTCCATTGCTTGAACGAACCAAGCCACTTGTTTGAAGTACAGGAGCTGCAGTTGGTCTTAATGCTGCATAAACATTCCCTGCATTATCACATAAAATTCTGAATGAACGGATAAAACTTGCAGTAGAAGGAAGGTGTGACCATGTGTTACCACCATTGGTCGACTTCCATATTCCACGTCCAAGCACCGCATCTGCATTACTTGTTCCTTCGCCTGTAGAGAAATACATTACTGATGGATTAGAAGGATCCTGGCATATATATGCAATGGCAAGGTTGTCAAAATAATCATCAATTGCCTGCCAGTTAGGAATCGTAGAAAGAAAATTTGTGCATTTCCATAATCCGCCGGCAATACCACCTGCAAACACTGTATTGCCACTTGGATCATTTAATGTATCTACCAGAATTGCACGTACACGACCCGATGTATAATTCACACCCGCACGGGTATTTCCGTTACTGGGTCCGAGAGAATCAAAGGTAGGTCCACGCTCTACCCATAATAGGTTTGATTGCCCTTTGAGGATTGCCAATTGTTGTTTCATTTCTTCGGTATAATCCATCGCGGTTCCTAATCGTTCAAATGGTACATAACCGAGAGCAGGGTCTTTTGTTTTTTCAAATTCAAGAAGTGCCCTTTCCATTGGGCCATCATATCCTTCTTCTTCGTCTTCTTTTTCTTTTGATTGCATTTGGTCGCTTGCGACCGGAAGTTGATCACTTTGATAATTGTAAATAAAAAAGCAAGTGCATAGCAGTATGACTGCGATCATGTAAAATTTTCTCATATACAGATTGTTTTGGGATGCGGAAGTTAAGGCCTTAGTGCCATAAAAAAATAATTTGTAAAAAAATATCTTTACGGATATTAGTAAATATACTTTCCGCTATACCAGCTATAATAAGGATTCAGAAAAAAGTTGTAACAGCGAGGTCTACAGCTTTTCTATAACATCCCGATACCCTCTGCCAATTGGAATGGAGAGTCCATTTACTTCTACCGCTTCTGCTGTGTATGATTCGATCTTGCTTATTGAAATGATAAAGGAACGATGAATTCGTTTAAAAAGATTTGCTGGCAGAAGTGATTCTATTTCATGCGTACTCATTTTTGAAATATACTCTTTCCTGGTAGTAACGATCTTGATATATTCCCGCTGGCTTTCGATGTAAACAATATCTGAGAAAAGAATCTTTACTTTCTTTTTTTGCACATTTAGAAAAATAAAATCCTTTTGCTCGGCAGGTTCACCCGCCTTCCCTATTCCTGCTTGGCCCGTTTTTACTTTATTCACTGCTACTAAGAAACGCTCAAATTCAAATGGCTTCAATAAATAATCTGTTACGTTCAAATTAAATCCTTCCACTGCATATTGATGATATGCAGTAGTAATAATTACTGCCGGTGGATCTGTAAGTGTTTTTAAAAAAGCCATGCCTTTTAATTTAGGCAAGTGTATATCTAAAAAAATAAGATCAACAGAATTTTCCCTTAGATATTCAGTAGCAAGAATAGCATCTTTGAATGTTCCGGTTAGTCCGAGGAAGGGCACCTGCGAAACATAATCAGATAAAACTTTCGCAGCTAAGGGCTCATCCTCTACTATGATACACCTTATTTTAGACATGACTTGCAAGATCGATTTTTAAAGTGGCAATAAAAACAGATTTTTGTTGTTCAACAGACAGCTCATATTTTTTATAAAGTAATTCCAATTGGCGGCGCAGGTTAGACAGGCCGATATTTTCTTTTACATTTCCTTCTCCGGGTGATGCTTCAGAAGAGTTTTTTACAATAAATGTTAATTGCCGCTTACTGACAGAAAGATGAATGTCGACAAACGGTTGATTTCTTGTTTCAGAAACACCATGTTTGAAAGCATTCTCAACTAAAGGTATCAATAGCAATGGCGGGATAGCCTGTTTCATATCTTCTATGTCATGGTTGAAATTGATACGCAATGATTCATCATAACGCAATTTTTCAAGAGCAATATAATCGTTGATGATCTTTAATTCCTGTTCTATAGCGATATAATTGCCCCCTGTTTCATACAACATGAAGCGCAGCATTTTCGATAAACGTAAAATGGATTCAGGCGCAAGGTCTGATTTATCTCTTGCCAGCGAATAAATATTATTTAAGGTATTAAATAAAAAATGCGGATTGGTTTGCGATTTGAGATAATTTAATTCCGCTGCCTGTTTTTCAATACGCAACTGTTGTGCTGCCTGCTTCAGTTTTGTATAATTATAAAAATGCCTTATGATCCCAAAAAAGAAAACCGCTCCCATGCTATATGCCATTTGAGCTTCTAGTGCATGTTCTATTGAATCATATATTGTCAGAGGAGTATAAATGCCTAAGCCGATCCCGATAGCTCTCCACGCATATGCGACAAAAGACCATAACATTATGTACAACCAAAAAAACAAAATGCCCAAAAAAATATTGTAAAGGACGAATTTTCTCTTCCGTAGTACAAAAGGAACGGTATACTCAAAGAATATGAAATTGACAGCGATAATATAAGCGATGCGCCAAAGGTTATTAACTACCAGTGGGAAAAAATTACCAGGAAATTGGTGTGCATTAAAAAGCAGCCTTAATAAAAAATATGCCAGTCCAAGCCACAAGTAAAAAATAATCTTCTTTTTGTCAATTGACATCTTCATTCGTTATTTGAAGTAAATATCGGTAAATCTTTCCCTTTCTATTTTGCAATTCATAGAATCCACTTTGAAGTAAACCAACTGCAGTATAGAGTCAATCAAGTCAAATTCAAGTATTAAAAATCAAGAGAGAAAAATGCTCGTCAACCAAAAAATTTCTTTTAAATTCTCGAATTCGACATATTGGTCATTCGCTTAATAGTGCTCTTTGTTTACCATGGGCTGTTGTTTATTGACAACAGCCCTTACTGTTTCCCTTAATCATTTATTCTTGTATAAAATCATCAATAAATGAAAAAATATTCAATCATCATCGTTGTATTTCTAATTGTTGCCCAACTACAAGCACAGGTTGAGCCGGAGGCTGGCACCTGGAAAACATGGTTTATCACTTCGGGTAAAGACTATCGTTTGCCAGCCCCTTCGTCTTACAAAAATGAAATTGCAGAAGTGCTTGAAAAGCAAAAAAATTCAGACGCAACAACAAAACAACAGATCATCTTCTGGAATGCTGGTGCGCCCGGTTATCGCTGGCAGGAAATGATGAATAAACTATGGGCCGTTGATACGGGCAGGTATGCTATACTGGCAAATTTGCTGCTTGGCACTGCTATTTATGATGCTACGATTGCTGCATGGGATACTAAATATGCATATAAGCGTCCACGTCCTTTTATTGCAGACAGCCGTATAAAAGTTTATGCGGTTAAACCTGAAAGTCCTTCTTACCCTTGCGAGCATTCTGTTGCAGCGGGTGTTGCCGTTGCCATTTTTTCTAAGTTTTTTCCAAAGCTTGCCGATTCAGTAAATCGTATGGCACAGCAACTAATGTCTTCCAGGATTGCTGCCGGTGTTGCATTCCCCAGTGATACCCGCGCAGGTTTTGATCTTGGAAAAAGAATTGCACAAAAAGAGATTGAACATACTAAAGATTATGTCACTACTGCACAATGGGATGGAAAGGTCCCGGACAAACCAGGTCTCTGGCGAGGAAAGTTTGCAATGTTTCCGATGGCAGGACAAAATAAAACTGTAGTGCTTGAAAGCGGCAGCGAATTTCGCCCCGGCCCGCCTCCTGATTTTGCAAAGGAAATGGAAGAGATGAAAAATTATAAACAAAATTTCCGATCGCTATCCAATGCCTTTTATTGGGCAAACCAATCGTGGTTCATGGATAACCTGCCTAAAAAAATGTTTGAGCGGAATCTTCAGTTGAATCCACCACGTGCAGCCCGGATCAATGCAGTTGTAAACGTTGCAAGCTATGACGCCTTTACAGCCTGTTGGGATGCGAAATATGCTTACTGGGGTATCCGTCCGAGTCAATATGATACGACATATCGTCCTGCAATATTGATGACCCCTCCTTTCCCTGGTTATCCTTCCGGTCATGCTGCTATTTCTGGTACAATGGCCGAAATTTATTCATATTTCTTCCCGGATGAAAAAGAATTATTCCATCAGAAGGCTAAAGAGGCAGCAGAATCCCGTTTCCAGGCAGGTATTCATTTCCGGGCTGATAATGATGTTGCACTTGAGCTGGGTAAAAAGGTTGCGGTCAAAGTGCTTCAAAGAGTAAAAGCTGACGGTGCTGATGCTAAGTAAATAATATTATGGAACTTTAATTATTCTTTGCAGTTCGGTTGAACAGTAAAAGAAAAAATATCAAAGTTGAAAATACTGATCACAATACTCGGTTTTTTAAATGGTGGCTATATGTTGCTTGATGGGATCTATGTAATGTTAAAAGGAAAATATATAGGTCCCGAAAAACCGGGACCATGGGCAAGTCTCTTTCATAAATTTAAGATCGATGTTTTTAGTCTGGGGCCATTATTTATTGCTTTTGGATTAATGTGGTTATCCTGGCTTTATTGCCTTTGGACAAATCAAAGCTGGACATATGTTCTTGGAATTGCGATCAGCATTTTGACATTTTGGTATTTACCCGTTGGAACAATTTTTTCATTGATCATCTTATTGATCTTAGTATTTGCTAAACAAAAACTAGGCATTAATGGTTAAATGACTTTTTCTCAGTGTGTTTGTTTATTGAAAAATGTAAAGGGGGTCTTGTTTTTACCTGACCCCTTTTTATATACTTATACCTTTGTATAAAATTTAAGAAAATGAAGATTACATTCGCGATCCTCTCAATATTTATCGTAACTAATTGTACAAATTCAAAAGACAACGCTATGCCTTTAAAAAGTGATGCCAAACAAGGAAAACAAGATAGCGGTTATGCGCAGGTGAATGGTCTTAAAATGTATTATGAAATTCATGGAGATGGAACACCACTTGTATTAATTCATGGCGGTGGCTCAACTATACAAACTTCATTCAGTAAAATACTTCCAATGCTTGCACAACATTATAAAGTGATTGCCGTAGAATTACAGGCGCATGGTCATACGAGTGACCGGGATAGCGCTGAATCTTTTGAGCAAGATGCAAATGATGTGGCTGCTTTACTTTCTTATCTGAAAATAAACAATGCTCATTTCCTGGGATTCAGTAATGGCGGACATACAGCCATGCAGATAGGCATCAGTCATCCTGAAATAGTCAATAAGTTAATTATTATTTCAGCTTTTTATAAAAGAGATGGAGCAGTGAAAGGATTTTTCGAAGGAATGCAACAGGCAACTTTAGAAAATATGCCAGCTCTTTTAAAGACTTATTATTTACAGATCAATAACGATCAAAAAGGACTGCAAACTATGTTCAATAAAGACAGGGAACGAATGCTGAATTTCAAAGATTGGAAAGATGAAGACCTGGCATCCATAAAAAATCCCTCATTTATTATTGCAGGCGATAAAGACGTCGTAACCCGCGAACATGCTGTGAAAATGTCGCACATAATTCCAAATGCACAATTAATGATACTGCCCGGTACTCATGGTTCTTTTATTGGCGAAGTTTGTGCGGTAGAAGAAGGAAGTAAAATGCCGGAAACAACAGTAACTATGATCAAAGAATTCCTGGATAAGGATAATTAAATAAGAAAACCGTCCCGAAGATCGGGACGGCTTATAATCCAGGTTTTCTTCATTAATTAGAATTTCCTGTCGCGATCGTTTCTTCTATCACGATCATCTCTTTGGTCTTTGTCATTACGATCATTCCAATCTCTACGATCTTTTCCAAATTTATCATCACGACCAAACCTGTCCTCTGCAATTGTAAGATGTCCAAAGCGATCGATGGTTATTCTTACATCATTGTTTCTAAGTTGAAACGATTTGCTTGCAACCAGGTGCTTTCTTTTAAATATCGAATAACCGCGTTTGGTCATTTCATACACTTGTATGGAGTGCCGGCCATTACGAAGGTTATCAATATTCATCATCCTGTTGTTACTGAAATATGTTTTACCGTCGATAACGATCTCATATTTCTTCATGGAGATGATCGTTACATCAGGTCTCCTGTCTGCGGCGAAAACGACAGCAGTGAGAGCTAAACCCAAACACATTGTAAAGATTTTTTTCATTTTATAAAGTTTTATTGTTTTGTCTTGCATCGCTACCGGAAGCCTGCAAAACCATTTTATTTTTTCCGGTTGCTTACTATTATTCAAAGCAGATGCCATCATACTAAAAAACAGATAAGGAATCGTTAATGCGATTGTTATTTAAGGTTAATGAAAATTGGAGAACGTTAAGGTTAAGAACCGCAAGTTTCGTGTTTACCGGGAACAAAAACATTTCGATATTTACAAACATAAACTCAATAAACATGAACGGGAAAATAGAGAATTGTATCATTAATGACATCGATGAAATTTTATCTCTTTATAAATCTGCAAGGGATCTGCAAACGAAAAAAGAAATGGTAGTATGGCCAATATTTGAAAAACCTTTTATCGAGAAAGAAATAAATGAGCAAAGACAATGGAAGCTCCTGATCGATAACATTATCGCCTGCAACTGGGCCATTACTTTTTCAGACAAAGAAATCTGGGAAGAGAAAGATAAAAATGATTCTATTTATATTCATCGTATAGCAACTAATCCAGGATATCGTGGCAACAGGTATATTGACAGAATTGTAAGTTGGGCTAAAGAATATGCAAAACAAAGAAACAAACAGTTTGTACGATTAGACACTTTAGGAAACAATACCAGGCTTATCGAATATTACACCTCCGCAGGCTTTCAATTTTTAGGAATGTTTGAGTTGACCGACACTTCAAGTTTACCCGGTCATTACCAAAAAGAAAATAATTGCTGCCTTTTCGAGATCGATCTTGATAAAACAAAATAGATTTGAATTTTGCTGCGTTCCTGATATAAGTCCCGCTATGCTTTTCCTGGTTCAGCCAGCGTTTATATTAACGGGCATCATCTGGTTTTAAAGCCGTATCTTCACCAATTATCCGCAGAAATACAGTCAGGTTTTCGTTATAACTTGTTCCTTGTTCGCGGTCATTTAAAACTAAAAGAAATATACATGAGTGAATCATGGAATAAAAAAGAAAGAGAAAAAAAGAAACAGAAAGAGAGAAAAGACAAGGCCGAAAAAATGCAGGAGCGCAAAGAAAATGCAAAGAAGAATAACTTCGATGACATGATCGCTTATCTTGATGAAAATGGAAATTTAAGCGCTACCCCACCCGACCCAAGAAAAAGAGTAGAAGTAAAACTGGAAGATATACAGATCGGTGTCCCCGAATATGTGCCCCCAACCCAGGAAGAGCTTACACGTAATGGAAAAGTGACTTTCTTTAACAATGAAAAAGGATTTGGCTTCATTAAAGACATGCAATCACAGCAAAGTCTTTTTGTACATGCAAATAATCTTACATCTCCAATAAAGGAAAACGATAAAGTAAGCTTTGAAATAGAAATGGGACAACGTGGCCCTATGGCAGTCAATGTAAAGATCATCAACTGATCGTAGATAGAAATACAACTGTTATCTAAAGTCATTTCAAATAAACTATAAAGTCTGGTTTTTTAATCGTAGTTTCGTTGTTCTTGATGTTAGTGCTCTCCCGCCTGGTGTAGTTTAATTTCTCCTCCAAAATGCAGTGAAGGCTTTAACGTAAGGCAGGTAAAGTATCATTTAATTATTGATAGCCTTACCACATTTTTTTCAATTAAATATTTTTTGTGTCATTTAACGATTTACAGCTCATAGAGCCTGTATTACAGGCCTTAAACAAAGAAGGATACACTAATCCTACCCCCATTCAGGAAAAATCTATTCCTGTTATTTTACAAAAAAGAGATCTGCTAGGTTGTGCCCAAACGGGCACCGGTAAAACAGCGGCTTTCGTTCTCCCTATACTTCAATTGATGTATGAAGAGAAACTAAATGGCGGACAACCAGATCACAAAATAAAAGCGCTGATACTAACTCCAACAAGAGAGCTGGCGATACAAATCGGCGAAAGTATTCGTGCCTACGGTCATTATTTACCATTGCGCCACCATGTGATCTTTGGTGGTGTTTCTCAGCACAGCCAGGTACAGGCTATACGCCGGGGTGTTGATATTTTAGTAGCAACGCCAGGTCGCCTGCTGGACCTGATGCAACAAGGCTATATTACATTAAGGGACATTCAATTTTTTATTCTTGATGAAGCCGACAGAATGCTCGACATGGGTTTTGTGCACGATGTAAAACGCATCATCACAAGATTGCCTACAAAAAGACAAACGCTTTTTTTCTCGGCTACGATGCCAAATGAGATCAAGCAACTGGCTGCAATGCTTTTAAACAATCCTGTAAAGGTGGAAGTAACACCGCCAGCAACAACGGTTGACATGATCCAGCAATCAATCTATTATACCGAAAAACATAACAAGCCCTCTTTACTGGTTCATTTATTAAAAGATCCTGCAATAGAATCCGCATTGATATTTACACAAATGAAACATGCGGCAGATAAACTTGCCCGTTTGCTGAATAACGCCGGTGTTCGCACAGAAGCTATCCACGGCAATAAAGCACAAGCTGCACGACAAAAGGCATTAGAAAACTTTAAAGGTAAACGTACCCGTGTATTAGTGGCTACTGATATTGCCGCCCGTGGTATTGATATTGATGAATTGACACATGTGATCAATTTCGAGTTACCCAATGTTCCCGAAACGTATGTGCACAGAATTGGAAGGACTGGTCGTGCCGGCGCTAAAGGTGTTGCAATTTCTTTTTGTGACTGGAGTGAAAAAATTTTCCTAAGTGATATACAAAAGCTGATCAGGAAAACTATCCCGGTGGTTAAGGCACATTCATTTGATGCGCCTGGCATGCATGATGTTGTTCAATTAACAAGTTCATTTTACGGAACCAGTAGCAGGAATTCAAGAACGAAAAAACATAGCAGGGCTTTTACACAAAGAGGATAATAATTTATTAAACCACTTCTTTCTCTTCGATTACAGTGGTATTCCTGATCGTCAATTGAAAATTTGCATTCACGGAAAACTCAAATTGTCTTTGACGAAGCATACTCCCGGTTTGTTCGTTTTCCTGGAGAACTAAGATCAGGTCTTTAGCAAGCTGTGTATTATTTGAATCGTAACCCGTACGACCGTTAACAAGCTTGAGGCTTGAAAAAGTAAGCTTGGTTTTTTTACCCCCGGTTGCCCTTTGAAAATCGGTGTAGTTCATATCCAGCACCTGGTCGCCCTTGTCTGAACGCTTCATAAGCAAAATGATAACGGGAAGATATTTTTTCCATGTTTGTAAGAACATAAATACTGCTTTACTTTTTATTTAAAGATCGAGGAACAAAAAAATCATTGCTCATCTGTAAGACGTGTAAATGACATCCCGTTAAAGATGCGGGCAAGATCCATATTTTTTGTTTTACGCCATTCTTCAATTTTAGCATGACTAACGATGCGCCATAAATTCTTCATCTTCAATTCACCATAATCAGCGGTTCTGATAAAAACACCTGTAACGGTACTGCGCTCTTTAAAATGAATATTAATAGTTGAATCCTCTCTTCCTTTACCTTCTACAAATTTTTCGATCATTTCTGTAGTCATATATAGACGATTTATTTTTAAAAGTTCCTGAGAAAAAGCAAGTGTAAAGAATAACGCCGCGGGAAATTGATTGTTCAATACAAGCCCTAAAACTTAAATCAACGCTGCAAAGATAGCCAATATCACCCAGAACCCCGGTTTTTATTTTATGGTGAACACAAGAATGGTCAAACTAATTTATTCATCGTTTATTGATCATTATTAATCATTCCGCGGCCTGACCAATATCATTGGCAGAGCGTGTTTTATTATTCATCTTGGAAATACTCATTTA
>DASUTO010000167.1:0-3125 GCA_036374555.1 Chitinophagaceae bacterium | reverse complement strand
ATGCAACTTGTCCAGATTTTTTTGCCGCTTTACGACAACAATAAGCAGTTGCTTCATGAGTCAGCTTATAATAGTGTACGCAATATGTTGAAGGACCAGTTTGGCGGCGTTAGTTTTTATCGCAATACGCCAGTCGAAGGATTATGGAAAGATGAAAGCGGAAAAACGAATTATGATGAGTTAATAATCGCAGAAATAATGATCCATGACTTTAATAAAGAATGGTGGAAACAATTCAAGCAAGACCTGGAACAAGTCTTTAAACAGGAGGAAATCCTGATCAGATCCTTTGTTGTTGAAAAATTATAGATAATACGAGGTCGGAGGGAATTATCAGATCATTATACTAAATCAATATTACCTGTTTGATATTTCAGGTCGTATTTAAATTCATAGATCTTCCACCCGTTTCCATGTTTCATTAAACGGATGTTATAGGTGCCGACGAATTCCCGGGTCGTACCTTTTGTGGCGGATGCTTTATAATGGGTTGCTGTTGCATATGCAAAAACAGTGGCCACCATATCATGAATCTCTACAAGGTAGTTTCCTGCCAGGTGATTGATGGAATCAATCCCGGCAAAACCTTTTTCCCATAGCTCACAGATAGCTTTTGATGATGTTTCTTCTTTTGGACCCCCAAGCGAAGACATGTCAAACATCACATCATCGGAGAAAACTTCGGTTTGCAGTTTCTCCCATTCCCGCATATCGGTATAAATAAAAAGCTTGTTGATCACTTCAACAATTTCATCACGCACTGAAAAGGTTACCATTTGGGTGTGTTATTATTTGAACAAGACAATGATCGTTGTGATTGCATTATCATCGTTGAAATAAAGTTATTGAAAATGATGAACCGATATAAACAAAGGTTGTACTAAAGGGATAGGTGCAGGCACGCACCGTGGCAAAAGCAGGCAATTTTTTTAACTACTCAACCAGGATCGACCCGGTTTCTCCATGCACAAAGCAGGGCATGCCAGCTTCAATACTATTTTGGAGCGGAGAGGTCGTAAAAAAACAACTGGTCATAATATTTTTCAGAAAATTTAAATGATGGCAATCTTTTTTTGATAAGCCCGGCGAATGATGCAAATTCCCTGTCGGCATTTGTCTTATTTATCCATTCTCCGCGGATACCTACATATTCATTGACACGTTGCTCATATGCATTCCATCTTTTTTGAAGACTGTCTATGATTGATCGAAGCTCACCCTCAGTTTTTGATGACTCGCCTTTTTCTCTTAAGGAAATAATTTCACTTTTCAGATCAGCATTTTCCTTTGCAAGGTTTTCATTTTGTATAGTAAGACTGTTGATGATCCCTGTTTGATCGTTAGCTTTTAAGGTGGCCTGGTAATTCTCCACCATATTTGATAAATATCTATTCTCTTCTTCCAATACCTGTATTTTCTTTTTGCTGGTGGCATCCGGTAGCCAGGGCCGCACATCCAGCAAGCCAAACAATGCAAATTTTTCCGGTGTTTTCTTCAACTCCTCTTTATTTTCCTCCGCAGGTTTTGAAAAGGCTGCATTTCCCGCCTGTATTCCATTTGATGATGTATAAATAAGAAAAATATTCAGTAGTATAGCAACTATGCGCAGGTTGTCGGTTTTGCTGTAAACGTTCTTACTGATCATAATTCCCAGCACCAGGGACAAAACGAAAGAGCAGAACAAACAGAATACTGCATAGTCAACATCGGTGAATACATGCACCATTTTATAAAACAGTAATGTGAAACCCCATACGCATACTGATACGATTGAAAGAGAAATAGCCTTTGATGAAGTAACAAAACCTTCAAAGCCTTCTTCTTTTACTTTTCCCGCCATAAGAATTGATTGAGGGTGGAAGAAACGTATTGTGAGCTATAGAAAGGTAAGATGAAAATGATGGGCACCAATACCCAATTCGTGGTATAATCAGCCTGGTTGTCTCCTTTTTTATAACTTGGGTTAAAACCACGTTATGCCTGTCACAGATATTGAATCTATTTGGCTTTATACAAAAGCAGCCGATTTAAATGAAATAAAAAATTACGCCTCCTATGTTTTTAATTTCCGGGACGTTCACGCCACTACGTCTATTTCCACCATGACGATTGGGGGCATGAACAACAGGATGGGTTTTGTTGGCACTGCCATTAAAGAGTATGCATATAATGACGCAACCGGCAATTTCCATTTAGGAAACCTGCCTCCCGATTATGCCAATAATTCAATACGGGTAGATCGTTGTGCCTTTATCACCTTTGCACTCAATGTGGCCTATGGTGAGGCCTGGCATTGGCTAACGTATATTATTTTACAAAGCCAAAAGCTAAATCCTGGAAGGGAATTGGCAATACAAAATTTTCGATCATCGGTTATGATCGGCTTTCAGGTGATATCAAAGCACAAATGAAATTTGCCGTTGACCCGAAAGCGCCGCGGGATTTGGTAAGCAAAGTATTTGACAGAAACGTTGAATTGTTGTTGCAGGAAGATAAAGAACTCACTAACCTTGATTTCGTCCGCAGTGATCAATCAGATCTCCTCCTCGTTCCGGGGCAAAAGATCCGCGATCTTAAAAACATAAAAACACTTTCCTTTAAGTCTTTTGGAAAGAAATAGCGTCTGGTTTATTATAATTGTGCGAGCCGCATTCTTTGGCACGGACGCCGACGGGCTGCACAGCTTTCTTATTTGGAAATAATTATTTCGATGGGTTTCGCCATCCACAAAGCCCACCCCATGTAAACCCCTCGTGGACATCTTTTTTATTTATAGATTAGCTGGGAGACTCCGAAGAGACTGAAACAACAGATTTTAAATTTTTATTGCTCTCGGCGAAGACCCCTGGCGGACGAAGATCGTAGTATCGACTGGTGAATTTTCTAAGGCGCAAAATAAAATTTATTTACTCAGCTATTGATTACTATTAAACTTCTGTTGCGTCGCACTCTTGTGCTGCATGAATTCTATTCAACATAAATGTTTGCAGTGTGGGTAAAAATTAACAGGCTAATGGATAGGAATATCTAAAGCATTGAAAAGTCTGAATAAAGAAGGATACCCATATCTCCGGGCATAATTAACCACGGCTCCGTTTGCTTTGTAAGCACTGCTTTCGATGTAA
>DASUTO010000166.1:0-3056 GCA_036374555.1 Chitinophagaceae bacterium | reverse complement strand
ATAATAATCGATCTTAAATTGAGAAAAGAGGTTGCCCCGATTTAATCGGGGCAGCCTCTTTTTTTTGTAAGATCTATTCAGGCTGCGTATGCTACGGCTTCTTTCACAAACTGAACGTTGGCGCTTATTTTTACATCATCGGCTAGTAACAAGCCACCTGTTTCTGAAACAGCGCCAAAACTCATCCCAAAATCCTGCCTATTGATCTTGCCAGTTACTGAGAAACCTGTTCTTGTATTTCCCCATGGGTCTTTTGTGATCCCTCCAAACTCCGCATTCAAAGTAATTTTTTTACTCACACCACGCATCGAAAGTGTGCCATGAAGCTTGTATTCATCTTCATCTGTCTTTTCCATTCTCTCACTATCAAATGTTATTAACGGGAATTTTTCTGCATCGAAGAAGTCTCCATTCTTAAGGTGTGCATCACGTTGGGCATTATTTGTAGAGATGGAATCCACCACCGCCTCGAAATGAACTTTCGCTTTTGCGAAATCATCATTATCTGTTTCCACGGTAGCGTTGAACTGGTTGAATTGTCCGCTTACAGTAGATATCATCAGGTGCTTGATCTTGAATTGAAGTTCTGAATGTGTCGGGTCCAGGGCCCATGTTTGATTTGCCATGATTATTTTTTTTGTTTGAGACACAAAGCTACTTACCTTTACTATACTTTTTATAGTACTATACCAAAGTATAGCACTATACTTTTGGATAGCGACTTAAAAAACAAAAAACATGGTATCAAAAGTTAAGGAAAACGAAAGAACACATGAGACCTGTACAAAAGCGTTGATCCCTGTGCGGGATGCATTGGATATATTAAGTGGTAAATGGAAGCTGCCCATTATTATAGCCCTGTCTTTCGGCAATAAGCGGTTTAGTGAGCTGGCCAAACAGGTGCATGGCATCACAGATAAAATGCTATCAAAGGAATTAAGAGAACTGGAGATGAATGAACTCGTGAAACGAACGGTTTATAATACCGTGCCGGTAGTAGTAGAATATTCCATGACCCCTTATGGAGAAACCCTGGAAAAATTAATCGATGAATTACAAACATGGGGAACGCAACATAGAAAGCGAATAATAAGGAAGGGAAAGTAGGCAAAAAACTGTAGTCATTTTTACGTTCTTCAATTCTTAAGAATATGCCTTCCTTATTGATCCTGATGTTTCTCAACTTATCTGTATTGTCCTTCCTTTTTTCTTATCGGCGGAGTGGCCCCGGAAAATACTTCTTTGGGGATCATGATCAATGCACGCCAGGTCCACTTTAACGACACCCGTGCTAATCTGATAATGTACGGCAATTTTTTTCTTCTCATTGTAATAGTTTATTAAGTACAAATCATTCCATATGAAATAAAGAAAATACCACTTACAGGTATTGCGGGTAAGGTTCTTAAAAAAATTAATTGATAATACGGGAAATGTTACCTGTATCCTCTTTCTCTTTTTCTCACCGGCATATTCCAGAAGTTCACTTTCTTTTCATGGTAAGGATCATTTGGAATAGTTAATGCATACCATACACTCTTCAATACAAGCCTCATCAATCTTATGAAATGAGGTAATTTTCTTCTTCGCATAGGAATCTAGTTTACAAGTGCAAATTAGTTTCAATATAACGTGAACCCAATACCACATTCGTGGTAATTGATGTTAAAGTTTCCTAAATGCACCAAGTATGTTAGTTCCAACTAAGAAATTGCATTTTTGTTGTTTACGGCCTCATACATAGCGCGGTATGGTCGCTGTTTAAATTTCAGGTTCATCCGTGCTCCTTCTATATGGATTTTTTTTGGGGTTTATCAAAAGGAATGAGCTTTAATAGGGTATGGGAAAGACGCCTTTTCAAGTCATCATTATCGTATAATATGATGTAGCCCTGAAACAATGTGCTGTCATAATTTTATCTTTAAAGTTTTATGATCGATCATGAGTTTAAGACCAAAGATTTATACAACAAAAACCTGGAACATAATAAAGGCAATAGCGAGAGTCACCATAAGATCGTTTGTTGAAACTATCTACAGACTTGTAATAAATATATTTGATACATTATTTGGCTTTTTAAATTGGCCGGAAAAAAAATTGCGGGTCAAAATTTTTATTCTAAAAGGGCCGCAGGATAATCCCGTTGTTTCTACGGTTGACCTGGATGTTGCCGTGGAATATGCAAAACGATCATTCAAAAAAAATTTCAATACGCATTTGCTGCCACATAGAAATGAAAAAACCTTTGCCGAAGTACTACAAATGAAACCGCCGTACGAAGTGTTATATACAAAGGGAAGTATCGGTGCATTAAGAGAAGAGTTTAAAGTTGCCGGGAGTTTTTTTGCCTCCAACCTTAGCGGGTTATTTTACCCCGTTACAGCATTTATTGTTTTGGATATTGATCATGCATCTGGTTGTTCACTTGGCCCTATTACGGATTATGTAACATTGGATCCTGGTGGAGCAAAAAATACTTCAACACTTGCACATGAGATCGCACATGCCTGTGGTCTATGGCACCATCCGGCTAAATCAAACCTTTTGTGGCGAACGTTTAAACGGGGTGATGAAGTTAAATGGTGGCAAAAAAATATTTTTCGCAGCTCAAGGCATGTGACGTATTGGTAATAACTCAAAACTTTTCAAGTATTCAAAATAATCGTAAACGCTGCGTATTCGCCTTCAGTTGAATCAACTTTTAATTCAGCCTGGTGAGCCTTGATCATATCATAACTTAAAGACAAACCTAAACCGGTGCCTTCGCCTGCGGGCTTAGTGGTAAAAAATGGCTGAAAAATTTTATCCATATTTTTTGCCGGAATGCCAATGCCATTATCTTTTACGGTCAACATCACTTTGTTGTCCTTCTTTGCAATAGCTATTGATAATACAGGCTCATAACCACCCAATTTTAATTTCGTCTTTTCATTCATTGAATAAAAAGCATTGTTGAACAAATTCACAAGAATATGGCCCATATCCTGGGGAATGACATTGATGTTTTCAATGTCATCATACGATGTTTGAAACGTACAATGAAATGTTTTGTGTGT
>DASUTO010000165.1:0-12349 GCA_036374555.1 Chitinophagaceae bacterium | reverse complement strand
TCTTCTTTTTGGCTACTTGTTTTGATACACCTGCCGGAGCGTAACCTTTGCGCCACTCATATCCCGGCCAGGGGTCATTTCTGCAATACTAATTTTCTAAAGAATCGTTCTTCATTTATTATAATCTCACAGAAATATATTCCATCTGCCATGCTGCTACCGTCAATAGAAATTCTTTGGATGCCGGCATCCTTTTTACCTGCGTATGTCTTTTTAACGAGACTTCCTTTTATATCATACAAGTTGATGCTTACATTTTTTGTCTCAGTTAAACTGAGCTGTATAGTAACATAATTGCTAAATGGGTTGGGCGTCACTTTCAGTTGTAATGCTGCCTCCGCATTTTCTTTGTTTATTACAGCTGATCTGTTTACGATCGCATTATCCATTTCGCCTACAAAGAATGGTCGCATCATATCGTGTTCTTCATGCGAAAGGATATGGCAATGCCAGACATACAAGCCGGGTCTGTCAAATTTTGCGATCACTTTCGTCACTTCACCCGGCATCATTACCCAGGTATCCTTCCATCCTTGTTCATCAGGTCCGGGGTATTTTGGCTGACCGACGAGCCTGATATTGGTAGGTTTTCCATTCTCTTCATTTACTCTTGCAACAAACTTTTGCCTGCTGATCATTTGCATACTTACGAGATGCAGATGTATGGGATGTGCATCCATTGTTTCATTATACAATTCCCATATCTCTGTGCTGTTGAGGGCAGGGTTTTCTGTTAACTCCTCACGGAAGCCCAGCATGCCATCTTCAACCGTTCCGAGGATCGGCATCAGCCGACCATACTCATCCTCCGCTTCAAATAAAATGAGTTTGCGCGGAGCAAGGTCCGTTTGTAATGGAACGATGGGTAAACGCAATGTTGCAGGTAACGCAGTAAGAGGGTAATTTACATCAAGTGGTTTATTTACTCTGAATGCCATTATACGTCCCGTTGTGTTCGGATCAACCACATCGCCTTTTGGATAAGGCGACTTGGCATTATTTTTTAAAATGATCGTTTGTCCCCAAAGTGCAGGATCAGAAAAATCAAGAATGATATCTTTTCTTTCACCCGGTGCTATCAGCATCTGATTCATTCCAAAAGGTGAATAGAGCAATCCCTGGTCGCTACCGATCTGGATGAACTGCTGACCTGATGACAAAGACATATTATAAAACCGCGAATCAGAACCATTCAACATTCTGAATCTGTATTGTCTTGGTTCTACATCAAGTACCGGCCAGGTCATTCCATTCACCAAAATAAAATCACCAAACATTTCAGGTAAAATAGTTGGCTCAGGTATATCATCATCATCATCATCACCTTCTTCTGCCGTCGAAGGATAAAATAATTGTCCTGTTGATGTAAACATTCTATCCTGTATCGCTAAGCCCATATCATAAGGAGCAACGGGAAGTTTACCAGTTGCCTGTAGATTGATTTCGTTATTATCTGTAATTATATAATAACCCGCAAGACCGGCATACACATTAAGACGAGTGACACCAAGTGCATGATCATGATACCAGATGGTGGCGGCTTCCTGGTCATTATGATAATAGAATGGTTCGATATCTCCTTTTATAAAACCCGGTCCTTTCATAGCATAATTGGGAGTAAACCATTGATCAGGTAACCCATCACTTGGTGATTCAGAATGTCCGCCATGCACATGGGTAACAACAGGTACGCCGTAGCTTTGCCAGGCTGGATCGTTTCCAAAAGCCCAATCTATTGACCGGTCAATAGGTAATAAATGGGGCAATGGTTGATTATTGCCATTCACAAGGTTGTTGCGCCAAAACACACTGATAGGCACATCTTTCTTCGCCACGATGGTGGGCCCAGGATAAGATCCATTATATCCCCACACTGTTGTGTTCAGACGTTGTTGTGTTGTTGGATCGATCAATCCAAGCCATTGATCAAACTGTGTAATATCAATTGTGAAGGTACCGCCCATTCGTCCGTCGATTATTGAGGGAACCGGGAGAGGATTTACAAACTGCGGCTGCGTTTTTGGGTTCAGCAATTCTTGCGTATTTGCCGAAGGCAGGCAACTAAAGAAAAATATGAAAAATGCCCAGCCATTAATTAAAGTAATGATCTTTCTCATAAACAAAAATTTAATGTTCCTTGGAAAGGTAGCAACCACTTGTATGTAATAGGTTGAGGTGAGTCAAGCATTAAGCTGAATCTTATCGTGCGGGAACATGACAAAAAACCTGATACTCCTTATGTATTCTACGGTTTACAACTATCAAGAAAACTTCCTTAGATAAATACCGTCACATGATGTGAGTCTTTGAGATTGATTACGATGAACGATATATTTCTTGAAGAAACCGGGTAAATAAGCCATCATCTCCATGTCTTAATGTTCCGGTTTATGACGAGGCAACAGGTAAGTACGAAGAAACGTTTCGAGGCGGATCACTCCTATACTTATGATCCGTGGCCAACCCAACGGATCTCTTAATATGCTAAAAGAATTTTAATTTTCTCCGAAACTTTCTCTGCATTTGGAAGCACAGCATTTTCAAGATTCATATTGAGAGGAATCGCGGGAATATTTGCAGCTCCCAATACCTCAACCGGGGCATCTAACCACTTAAAACATTCTTTAGAAATTCTGCCAGCCAATGCTTCTGCAAAAGAATTGTTTTGCTGCTCTTCAGTAAGTACTAAACATCTTCCATGTTTTTTTACCGATTCAAATATCATTTTTTCATCTAATGGGAACAATGTTCTTAGATCTACAATTTCGATCTGTCCGGGAAATGTTTTTGCTGCGGCTTTTGCCCAATACACTCCCATTCCATAAGTGATGATGCAACAGGTTTCTCCATTTTCAATTTTACGTTGCTCGGCAGTCAATATTGTATTTGCTTTTCCAAATGGAAGAATATAATCTCTTGATGGTTCAATAGACTTTGCATCTTCGGTGCCAGGCACTTTACTCCAGTATAAACCCTTGTGTTCAAGCATCACAACAGGATTTCCATCGTAAAAAGCCGCTTTCATCAATCCTTTCATATCTGCAGCATTTGATGGATAAGCGATCTTAATTCCTTTTACAGAAAGTAATGTTGTTTCAACGCAACCACTATGATAAGGCCCACCACCACCATAAGCACCAATAGGTACGCGAATGATTGTTGACACCGGGTATTTACCACAACTGAGATAACATGATTTAGAGATTTCTGAAACAAGCTGATTGAACCCCGGGTAGATATAATCCGCAAATTGTACTTCCACAATTGGCCTCACTCCCACTGCACTTAAACCTACAGTGGAACCCATTATATATGCTTCCTGGATGGCAGTATTAAAAACACGGTGATCACCAAACTGTTCAGCAAGTGTTGCCGCTTCCCGGAAAACGCCACCAAGTCTGCGACCTACATCTTGTCCGAAAAAAATACACTCAGGATGATCTTCCATTAATTCCCGGATAGCAAACAAAGCAGCATCAACCATGATGACTTTTTCTTTACCCGCAGGGCCTCTTTCACCTTTCTCTTCGGTCACAGTCGTTGGTACAAAAACATATTCAGTTGCTTTATTGATATCCGGTTCCGGAGATTCTAAAACTTTTATAAACTCGGCACTTATTAATTCTGCTGCCTCTGTTTCCATTTTTTCCAATTCTTCGTCGCTGATTGCATTTTCATGCAACAGTTTCTTCAGCTTCGGAAATGGATCATCGATCGCATCTTTTATAAGATCTTCTTCGGTTCTATAAAAATCTTTTCTTACTCCACTTGTATGATGATTAAGCAATGGAACTTTTGCATGCACCAACCATGGTCTCCTGTTCTTTCTAACTTCATTGATCACATTACCCATTATCTTATAACAATGCGTAAAATCAGTTCCATCAATTTGTATTTTATTCAATCCTTTAAAACCATCGGCATATTCATATGCATTCATCGCTCTTGTCTCTTCCGCTGTTGCGCTGATGCCCCAATCATTATCCTGCACGAGGTAAATAATTGGTAATTGCTTCAAAACTGCAAACTGCAACGCTTCGCTTACTTCGCCTTCTGTTACACTTCCATCACCCAACGAACAAATCACAACCGGCATTTCTCCGCTATCAGTCTTTAAAAGCAATGGTGAATTAATATTTTCGAGGTATTGAATACCTTGTGCAACGCCAGTTGTCGGTATGGCCTGCATGCCGGTAGCACTGCTTTGATGGATGATCTTTGGCTTATCTTCTTCTTTTGCATTTGGATGAGAATAATAAGAACGTCCGCCGGTAAAAGGATCATCAGCCTTTGTCAGCAACTGCAGCATTAATTCGTAAGGAGAATAACCAAGACCAAGTAACATGCATTCATCACGATAATAAGGACTCACATAGTCGCAACTCTTTAGATGAAAAGCCGTTGCTAATTGTATTGCTTCATGCCCGCGTGAAGTTGAATGGACGTATTTACAAATTTGCCGGTTTGCATCATAGGTTTCAGCCATCGATTTTGCACAACACATCAACCGGAAAGCTTTCAGTAATATTTCTTTGTCGATCATAGTGGCAAGCTAATTGGCAAAAATAAGCCGAACGATTGTATGTGGAAATTAAAAAGCCATCCGCCGTGGCGGATAGCTTACAATTGGTTTTGGTTTGTAAAGTCCTTTATTTTATTTCTAATGACAACAAAGAGTCATCTTCAATAAATGCTTCCAACTCATCTCCAACAACTAATTCACCTACACCAGCTGGAGTTCCGGTAAAAACGAGATCGCCTATGTTCACCGAAAAGTAATTGGAAATATAAGCAACAATGCTGTCAAAGTCATGGATCATAAGGTTGCAGTTGCCTTGCTGAACAAGCTCTTTATTTTTATATAAACAGAAATTAATATCTTTTTTATTCTTGATCGCCGTAAAAGGGATCCATTTACCGATCGCCGCGGAATTATCCCAAGCCTTTGCTTTTTCCCACGGAAGTCCTTTTGCCTTCAGATCGTTTTGAATATCTCTGGCGGTAAAATCAATGCCTGTTGTTACAGCATCATAATATTTGCTCGCAAATTTATCCTGGATATATTTTCCATTTTTACTGATGCGCAAGACGAGTTCGCATTCATAATGCAGTTCATTCGTAAATTCGGGATAATAAAAGGGAGTGTGCGGCTGAAGCAGGGCACTTTTGGGTTTCATAAAAACCACTGGTTCATCTGGTACCTCATTTCCCAATTCCTTGGCATGAGCTACATAGTTACGGCCAATACAAAATATCTTCATACTCAGGCTTGTTTAGTTAAATACATCGGATACAATTCTCATGGACTGTTCATCCCATATATTCAGGCTTCATAAAAAACTGGATTTTGGTGGCGGAATGTTCGTTGGGGCTGCTAAAATAGGTAAACGGGCGGATATATCATAATTCAGCTAAATTTATTTAAACCAGATAAAATGGCCCGATAACAATACTATATTCCCCGTCAATACTTATCTTAGTTAGTTAAAAGCTTTTTGGTGTCTGATCTTTTTACAAGCATAAAATTACCTATTTTATCGCGACTCGAAAATGAGCTTGACCCCCGTCTCGGTTATCACAATTTGTCGCACACACTTGACGTAGTGAAACAAGCTGAAGTAATTGCAAAGAAGGAGAAGGTCAACGATAAACATGAGCTGTTACTGTTGAAGACCGCAGCGGTCTTTCACGACAGTGGTTTTTTGCTTGTCTATAAAAATCATGAGGAAAAAAGTTGTGAGATAGCTGCAGAAGCTTTGAAGAACATTTTTGGGGAAGAAGATATTAAAAAGATCAACGGAATGATCATGGCCACAAAGATCCCGCAATCACCTCACACACTGTTAGAACAAATAATTTGTGATGCTGATCTTGACTATCTTGGCCGGAATGATTTTGAACCGATCAGCCGGAGTTTGTATAAAGAGTTTCTAACTTTCAAAATAATTCCTGAAGACATAATTTGGGATCATATCCAGATCAAATTTTTTGAATCACATCACTACTTTACCGGCACTTCGATCAGTAAGAGAAACGAAAAAAAATTGAAACACCTTAATATTTTAAAGGAAAGGAGTAATTGGGCACAATGAACAAAAGACCTTTTTTACTTAAATTATTAAATGTACGACCCTCAGAATGGAAAGTAGTATCGCAACTCTTCTGGCTCCAGTTTTTTATGGGTACAGGGATCGCTTTTTTCTTTACTGCGTCATTCTCTCATTTTCTGGAAATATTTTCCGCCTCGCAGGTTGCCTGGGTAATGATCATTTCCTCCCCGCTTTTATTTTTTACAGGTTGGATATTCAGCAAATTTGAACACCGGATGCACCTTACCCGTGTCGGTACGATCGTTATCATATTGATGGCGATCAGCATTCTTATTTTGCAATTAAGCAGCAATTGGATAAAGGATGATTGGTTTTATTACTTCACGTTCGCATGGTATTATGTTTTATACCTGGCAAGTAATTTATGTTTTTGGAGCATTACCTCCACTTTGTTTGACGTAAGGCAAAGCAAACGGTTATTTGCCGTAATAAGCGGTGGCGATGTACCTGCAAAATTTATTGGTTATACGATGGCTTATTTTTTTGTAACTGCGATCGGCCCTTTAAATATGCTTTGGCCCGCATTTGCATTTATGCTGGGCGCTTTGCCATTTCTATACCAATTGTCAAAATCGGGCGTCGTCCATCACCATAATCATCATTCGGATCATGTTGAATTCATACAGGGAAAGGGGTTTAAAGTTTTCGTCAAACGATTTACACTAAATACGTTAATCCGGAGATTAGCTGTGCTGACATTTATTATCTCAGCGAGCCTTGCCATCATTAATTATGCATTTTATACTGAAGTAAAGGAACAGCATGATAAAGACTTATCGACTTTTATCATCCAGTTTATGGCAGCTTCGCAGATCGTTGCACTGTTAGTAAAAATTATTCTTACCGGTCGTATCGTGACATCAATCGGCATTAAAAAATCACTATTAATTACGCCGCTTGTGTTACTGGGGCTTTTGATAATTATTATTTATGCTATATATGCGGCCCGTGAAAGCAAACTGGTCTTTTATGCTTTCGGAATGGCCGCTATTGCTGTTGAAGTTTTGCGAACGACGATTACAAACCCGGTTTTTTTAACGGTAATGCAGCCATTAAATCCTAATGCAAGGGCAAAAGCGCATGCCATTGTAAAAGGGATCATGGACCCATTTGCTTTTTTATTTTCCGGAGTTCTTTTAGTCTTAATAAATAGTTTAAAGCCGGGCAATGAGCTGTTGATCATTTGTTACATCCTTGCATTTTTCGGAGCCAGTTGGATCGTTTCGATTGTACTTGTTAACAGATCTTATCATCACACTCTTTTAAAAGCCATAAGTAGTCGTTTCTTTAGCCAGGATGAATTCAAACTATCCGATGAAGAGATCCAGCAGCAAATATTGAAAAAAATTAAAACAGGTAATGAAACGGAGATAATAAACATCTTACAAATGCTGAATACCCAGATCAGCGGTAGCAGTAAAGAAATAATCTTCAAGCTTCTTGATCACCCATCCAACAATATTAAAAAGGTGACTCTTTTGCTACTTCAAACCCGCAACATAAAAGGTGCTGAAGCGAAACTGAAATTTTTGGCAGACCATGATCAAGATAAAGAAATACAAGTATTGGCAGTTCAAAGTCTGTGTAAAGAGCAAAATCAGCATCAGCATTTAAAACACTATTTGCATCATCATGATACAGGAATTAAAGCCGCCGCTCTGATGGGAATGCTTAAAAGTCTGGATAAAGAAAATCGCCAGTATGCAGAAAATATCATTACCGATCTTATTCAATCAGATCATACTAAAGATAAACAAACAGCACTGCAAGTACTTGCTGAGGTAAAGGACGTTTATTGTCATCCACATCATAGCAAACTTTTTACGGGCGATCGGGGTATACGATTAGCAGCGTTAAAAGCTATTGGAGCATCAGCGACCCAGTTACTATTAGAAAGAGTGATGACATATTTTAAAGAACATCCTTTGCATGTGGGAACTTCGCTGCAAGCCGCTGGCGAAAAATCAATTCCACTTATTTTAAAAACTATTTCCGATAACAATGATGCCTTTTTAAGAGAAAAATTAATTACTGTGTTGGGAAAGATCGGGGGCAACAAGGCACAGGCAACGCTTTTTGAATTGCTGGAAAAATACCCGTCTGATGCAGGTACCATCGCTAAATCATTACATAGAAGCCGATTCAGCGCTACTGAGGAAACCCAGGAAAAATTGGAAGAAATTTCACTGGCCTATATCATATATGGTTCAGAACTGCTTTACATGCAAAGCCTGCTCGAACACAATAAGAATTATTCATTGCTTAATAGTTCCTTGAATATCGAACTTACAGAGATCAGGAATGTTTTGATCTGTCTCTTTGGTTGTCTTTATGATCATGAAAAAGCCTTCAAAATAAAACAAGGACTTGATATGAAGAAGAAAGAAAGTGTTGCCAATGCTATGGAATTGATTGATATGATCGTGAAAAAAGATCTTGCTATCCCTTTTAATAAACTGTATGAACCAACAGATATTGAATATCGCAGCAACTCTTTAAAAAGTTTCTTACCTCCTGACAAAGTCTCGCAAGCCCGGGAGATCCTTTCAAAGATTCTTGAAGAAAAGCCTATCTCATATAATGTATGGACCAAAGCATGCACCATGTATATTTCAAAAAAAACAAGTGCAGCTGTCACACCCGGACTTATTGAAAAATTCATTCATTCAGAAAACCTGCTTTTGAAAGAAACAGCGTTATATGCACAATGAAATGTTTATTTTTAATTTATGGAACCGGGAAATATAAACAGGCTATTATTAATTGAAAAAGTGCTGGTGCTTAAGTCACTCAATCTTTTTAAAGACACACCTGAAAACATTCTTGCCGACCTCGCTCCATTAATGAAAGAAATGCAATATGAACAAGGCACAGAAATCTTTAAAGAGGGAGAAACAGGTGATTGTATGTATATCATTCAACAAGGAAATATCAAAATTCATAAAGGGAACACGACGCTGGCAATACTTAAAGACAAAGAAGTTTTCGGAGAACTTTCTTTACTTGATGCTGATACCAGGTCAGCCAGCGCCACAGCTGAAACAGATTGTATTCTATATAAAATTGACCAGGAGCCTTTTTATGAATTGATGGATGAAAGACCTGAGGTGGCAAAAGGCTTTATAAAGATCCTTTGCCAGCGATTAAGAACGATGAATGAAAAATCAAGACAACAATAATCTTTTAAACAGAATATTCGGCGCTGTTCACATCATTCATCGTAAGACTGAGCCCCCTTGTGGCAAAACTTTCTATTACTCCTACAGCTTTTTCAATTTTTATTTTAACCAATGGTTCTTCTTCCTTCTTCCATTTGCTCAAAACAAAATCAGCTTGTAATCCTTTCGGATATTCATTACCGATACCAAATCGCAAACGTGGATAATCTCTTGACGCCAGCGACGCCTCAACACTTCTCAAGCCATTATGCCCACCATCACTACCCGAAGGCCGAAGCCGCATTTTATTCAAAGGCAATGAAACATCATCTGTAATAACAAGCATGTTTCCGATCGCAATTTTTTCTTTGTCCACCCAATACTTCACTGCGTTTCCGCTTAGGTTCATGTATGTTGTCGGGCAAATACATATAAAAATCTTTCCTTTCCATTTTATTGTAGAGGTATATGCCAATCTGCCAGAAACAAAACTGCCCGCATGCTTTTGTACAAAAGCGTTTACTACATCAAAGCCGATATTATGCCTTGTGTGTGTGTATTCATTGCCAGCGTTTCCCAAGCCAACGATCAAAAATTTCATCTTCTTTACAATAAACTGTTTAAAGATAACAACTTCAATTTTGCAAAATCAATCAAAAAAATAAAAAACCCACTCCTTTTGAAGTGGGTTTGCTGTAAAGATCATTATGATTATTTCTTTCCTTTCTCTTTTGCGGCAGCAGGCGCAGCGGCAGCAGGTGCAGCAGCCCCGGCAGCAGGTGCAGCCGTTCCAGCAGCAGGTGCTGCGCCGGCAGCAGGTGCAGCAGTAGCTTCCTCCTGTTTCAATTGACGGGTTAGTACAACAGATGCAATAGGAATCCTTGGTGAGTTCAAAATTTCATAATTGGCTTCTTTCACATCTTCAACTCGAATGTTACCATTCAGTTCAAGATTGGTGATGTCCACTTCAATTTGCTCTTTCAGATATTTAGGCAAAGATTTTACCTTAAGCGATTTCATCTTGATGATAAGGTGACCACCTTCTTTTACACCTTTTGATACACCTGTAAATTTGATAGGAATATCAGCGATCACTCTTTTGTCTTCAACCAATTCCATCAGGTCAATATGGATCAGTTTATCAGTTACTTTGTCAAACTGCAGGTCTTTCAAAATGCAGATATGAGTTTTGCCATCCAATTTAATTTCAGCTTTCTGAAATTCTGGTGTGTACACGAATGTTTTAAAAGCCATGGAAGGAGCAGCAAAGCTGATCTCCTTTTCACCGCCATAAATTACACCGGGCACCAAATCCTGAGAGCGAAGTTGGCGGGTGGCTTTCTTCCCGGTTTCGGTCCTCAGTTGTCCTTCGATCGTAATTGATTTCATTTTATGTTTATTTATTAGTTACTCGTTATTTATTTTTTACCCGGCATTTGAAATCCTGCTCATCGTCTCTTCCGCCCGGGGCGGACACTTCTACTGTATAAATTCTATTCGTCTTTTTTTATCTCCCTCTTCTTTGTGAGTGTACAAATAAGCTTGTGATACTTTTATTCTCAAATGCATTCCTGATAGCCACCGCAAACAACTCAGCTACAGAGATCACCTTTATTTTTGGTGTAGTTTGTCTCAACGGAATTGTATCACAAACCACTAATTCATCCAGCACACTATTCTCGATATTCTCATAAGCCTTTCCACTGAGTACCGGGTGTGTGATCAAAGCCCTTACACTTCTTGCACCTTTTTCCATCAAAAGAGCTGCGCTTTTTGCCAAAGTGCCTCCTGTGTCGCAGATGTCGTCTATTATCACTACATCCCTGTCGGTCACATCCCCTATCACGACCATGCTTGCAATTTCGTTGGCTCTTTTCCTGTGCTTGTCACAAATAACCATCTCCGCTTCGAAATAACTGGCTATTTCCCTGATCCTGTTTGCACTTCCTACATCGGGGGCCGCAAAGGTAAGGTTTTCGAGTTTCAGATTCTCTATGTAAGGAATAAAAACAGCATGGCTGTCAAGATGGTCAACCGGTATATCAAAATAGCCCTGTATTTGCGGGGCATGCAGGTCCATTGTGATCAATCTGTCGGCCCCTGCAGCCTGTATCATATTGGCAATCAGCTTGCTTCCTATCGCCACTCGTGGTCTATCCTTTCTATCCTGGCGGGCATAACCATAATAAGGGATCACAGCAATGATCTTATAGGCAGATGCTCTTTTTGCCGCATCGATCATCAATAAGAGCTCCATTAAATTCTCGGCTGGTGAATGCGTACTTTGTACCAGGAAAACGAAATCGCCCCGAATACTCTCCATAAAAGTGGGCAGAATTTCTCCGTCGCTGAATCGCTGAATATTGACTTTTCCAAGTCGGGATCCGTAACTTTTGCAAATTTGTTCGGCTAACCCTTGTGATCCAGTGCCGGAAAAAATTTTAGCAGCTGACATGATTGATTTGATTACACCAAAGGGATTTCTTTGGAGCGGCGAAGATAATACTTCACCCCAAATCAAAATGGCGACGGGATAAAATGTTGATGCTAATACAGCGCTATTTTGCTGCGGCTATAGCCACAGTATTGGCTGGGGCCTCCGTTGGATTTTTCTCCTCTGAAGAATAATTGCCACCACTGGTTGTATTACAACTATAAAAAAGTGATGAACAAATAAAAATAGAGAAGAATAATACGACAACATAAACGCCGGCAAAAAATAAAATTGGGTGCAGTGCGCCAATTGGGGATACGGATCTTTTCTTCATACGGTCCTGGTTTAGTTTTTCAAAGGTTTGGATTCAGTTTTTCAGGGCTATACCCTAAAAGTTGTATTTTCCAGGCCTAAATTATTTGTTAATCTTGGGTGATGCAAGAGCAGAAATACTCTATCAAACAATGGGCAAAAGACGATAGGCCAAGAGAAAAATTACTATTGAATGGTGCTCACACGCTCAGCGATTCCGAATTGCTGGCGATACTCATACTAAATGGTTCAAAAGAAAAAACTGCTGTTGATCTTGCAAAGGATGTTTTGAAGCTTAGTAAAGACAATCTATCAGAATTGGGCAAGCTTTCCAT
>DASUTO010000164.1:0-6964 GCA_036374555.1 Chitinophagaceae bacterium | reverse complement strand
ACCGGCACTTTATAAGTTTGCGCCGGCCAGATAGATGCAGGGTGTAAGATCTTTGCACCGAAATAAGCAAGCTCCGCAGCCTCCTCAAAACTCAATTGCTCCACCGGTATAGTTTTCTTTACAATCCGCGGATCATTATTGTGCATCCCATCAATATCTGTCCATATCTCGCAAACAGTTGCATTGATTGCGGCGGCGATCAGTGAGGCCGTATAATCACTACCACCACGTTTTAGATTATCCACTTCGCCTCTGGCATTGCGACAGATATAACCCTGCGTAACAAAAAGTTTTTTTGCACTATGTTGCTTCAACAGTTGCGATAATTTTATTTTAATACTTCCGATCTGCGGCTCATCATAACTATCAATGCTCATAAACTCCAGCGCGGGCAACAACTCATGATCAACACCAGCTTCTTCGAGATAGACACTAAATAGCTTTGTAGAAAGCAATTCGCCCTGTGCAAGAATGTCTTTACTCAGCGCCTCACTAAAAGAAATTTTCAAAATGATATTAAGAAACTCAAAATGTTCAGCGACGATAGCTTTTGCTTTTTCAAGTGATGCCGGCTTCTTCAACAGCTTTGTAATAAAATCCCTGTAATGTGCTTCCAGTTTAGCGATCTCTTGTTTCGCCAACGTTCTTTCACCTTTTGCAATATAATCTCCGATGGTCACCAATGAGTTGGTAGTACCACTTAATGCACTCAACACAACAATAACCGGTTCGTCCCCCTTTGTTACAAGTTCTGCCACCTGGAACATTCGTTCTGGTTTACCTACTGACGTACCGCCAAACTTCATTACTTTCATAAATAACCCCCTAAAAAAATTTGAGTGTGCAAAGATAGGTCTTAGAGAACATTAACAATTGTTAGAAGTAAAATTGAATTGCCAGCTTTGGGTAATGCTATTAAGCTTCAGTTGCGTCGCACTCTTGTACAATATCAACTCTATTCAGCAATTTCGTGAGATGTCAGTCGTTAAACGGGAGACAAATTCATGTCTTACATCGTCACCCCAAATTTCTCACCCAAAAACTTCAAATCTTCGACAACCGTCTTTAATAATGGAATTCCATTCTTCATTCTTTCTAATTCCATTTCTCTTTCGGGATCACCGGGTATCAATACTTTTTCTTCTCCTTTTACAGTTTTTGCAGAGCGGAATCTTTTTATCCATTTATCCATATGCATTTTAAAATCATTGGCCGGACGAAACGCATCCACTCTCATAGCACCAAAGAAATGACCGATACCTTTTCCCGGTTGTTCATCCGGCATTGGAACATAAGCCGGAAATGGCGGCACCCATGGACCATAATTAGCACCACTTAATACTGCAGAAAAAATATCAACGACAGCTCCTAATGCATATCCCTTATGACTTCCATGATCCCGATCTCCACCCAATGGTAATAATGCACCACCAGCTTTTAATTCATGCGGATCGGTTGAAGGTTTGCCTTCTTTGGTCTGTATCCAGCCAAGTGGAGCAACGCCACCTTTTCTTTGTAATATTTCTAATTTACCATTGGCCGCAGTTGTTGTTGCAAGGTCAGCAACAAATGGGGGTTCTTCACCAGCCGGTATCACCACACAAATTGGGTTTGTACCCAACAATCTTTCCACAGAAAATGTCGGCGACACTAATGGACTTGCATTTGTAAATGCAATACCGATCATATCATGTTGTAAAGCCATCATTGCATGATAACCTGCAATACCAAAATGATTACTGTTCTGTACACTTACCCAACCGGTACCAACATTCCTGGCTTTATCAATTGCCACCTGCATGGCATAAGGAGCAACCACCAGACCCAACCCACTATCACCATCCACAACAGCAGTTGATGGAGTTTCATGAATGATCTTTAATACAGGATCTGTATTTACTCTTTTTACTTCCCATAATCTTACATAACCACCCAATCTCGCCACGCCATGTGAATCGATGCCACGCAGATCTGCAGACAACAAAACTTTTGCTGATGTCGCAGCATGTTCTTCACTGCAACCTATTTTTTGTAGAATTGCTTTTGTAAAATCAAAAAGTTGCTCGTAGGAATATTTTTGTTCGGGCATGCGGCAAAGAAACGATAAAGTGTTCAATCGTGAATGATAAGGCTAAGATTACGACGTATATTTATGCGTTCGACTAAACTAAAAATGCGAAATACATATAGAATAGAAAACAAAGAAATAATCATTGGATTTGCACTTCCGGTGTTCATTTGTAATTTAAACTATCACCTGACAGAAATTCAAATTTTCAAAGATGGCAAAATTGATTGCTGGGGATTAGTTGGTTTTTCCACCAGGCAATTTTGTGTGGCTAATAAATTTTGTCAAGGACGAACAGGAGAGGAAGGATCAATATTTAAAAAACTCAATGACTCCGTGCTGCAATAAGATTAAATAAGTTGAATAGAGTTGATGCCGCACAAGTGACGACCATAGTAGTAATCCGTTTTAGTACACAGAAATTTACTCCGCATTTTACCGTGTTTAGCCCTTAATTCCCGCTTTGTAACTTTTGATTTCAGTTCGTATTTTGTAATCTTTCCTGAAAGGAAATATTCTATTTAATATACCGTTATTAACAGCTAAACGTACTGACTACAACTGTGAAAACCATCCAACTACTGATACTTGCTTTTTTAACTGCTTTATCCTCTGCCGCACAGGTTGGAAATGAATTATACCGTCCCGTTTTCCACTATACACCGAGCTATAACTGGATGAATGATCCGAATGGGCTTGTATATTATAATGGGAAGTATCACATTTTCTATCAATACAATCCTTATGGAACACAGGTCGCTAATATGAGTTGGGGTCATGCAATAAGCAAGGACCTTATTACCTGGGAGGAAAAACCGGTTGCTATTCCGACACAAAATGGAGTGCAGGTTTATTCGGGCAGCGTAGTAGTCGATTGGAACAACACCAGCGGCTTTGGCATTAATGGCAAGCCGCCTTTGGTGGCCTTCTATACAGGTGCGAGCAATGTGCAGGATCAACGGGTTGCTTATAGCAACGATGAAGGTATGACATGGACCAATTATAAAGAGAACCCGGTTCTCACCATGAATAACAACCAGTTTCGTGATCCAAAAGTATTTTGGCACCCGGAAACTCAAAAATGGATAATGGTAGTTTCCCAGGGCAGCTTCCAGGGCATCCGTTTCTATAGTTCATCAAACCTTAAAAACTGGGTTGCGCTGCCTGGATTTGGGGCTGCCGGAAACAGATCGGGCTTTTGGGAATGTCCTGATTTTTTTAAGCTCCCAATAGATAATGATTCAACAAAGATGAAATGGGCATTAGTGCATAGCGTGTCTCCCAACGCACAATATTTTCTTGGAGATTTTAATGGTGAAAGTTTTACCTGGGAAAATACAGAGCCGAACGGAATTATGATCGATGACTTTGAAAACAATAGTTACAATAATTGGATAACCAAAGGAACATCATTTGGTAGTGCGCCATCAATTGGAAATGGAGCACTTTCTGGTTATATAGGCAATGGGCTCGTCAAATCCACCTTTAATGGAAACGCGTCACAAGGAAAATTAATTTCTTCCTCTTTTACTATTCAAAAAAAATACATAAGTTTTCTTATTGGTGGTGGATATAATCCCAGCGGTACATATATAAAACTCGTAATAAATAATGAACCGGTAAGAACGAGTACCGGCATGAATGAAGATCTGATGAAATGGAGGAATTGGGATGTTTCGTCTTTAATCGGACAAACAGCTCATATAGAAATTGTGGATTCAATGACTAACAATTGGGGACGTATTCATGTTGATCACATTGTTCAATCCGATGTGATACGTGATTATGTAAACAGTGGTCAAATAGATTATGGTTTAGATTTTTATGCTTTACAATCTTTTTCCGATGTTCCAAATGGAAGAAGAATTTGGATGGCCTGGCTGAATAATTGGAGTTACGCAACAAACACACCAACCAGCCCGTGGAAAGGAATGTTGAGCATTCCCAGGGAAGTGAAATTAGAAACACATAATGGACAAATAAAACTGGTGCAAAAACCAGTGGAGGAATTAAAGGCTTTACGCAAGAATGGTTTAAGCTTTACGAACACAAATCTTAATGTGATCAATAACACTCTTCGTACTGAGCTCAACAACTCTCTTAATAATCCCATCTTTAAACAATTCGAATTGAAAGCCAAACTCGCGGTCGCAGATAAAAGTGGTTTTTCATTAAAGTTCAAAAAATTTGGATTGCAGTATTCAGAATTTATTTTTGATTTTATTAATAAAGAGATCCGTTTTAACCGCTCTAATTCGGGTGGCTTATCAGGTGATCAACTATTCAGACAGGTACAGGTAGCGCCACTTATCATTGAAGATGGCTTTATCGACATCCATCTGTTTGTTGATAATAGTAGTGCAGAGCTATTTACGGCCGGGGGACAGGTTGTGATGAGTAACCAAATTTTTCCTGACAAGAACAGTAATAAAATAGAATTGACCGCTTTGGATGAAGATATAGTTTTTGAAAAATTTGATATTTGGAGAATTGGAAAACCAGACCTGACCCCTAACATAATTCCAGAAAAGGATCCATTATTCAGTGTCTATCCAAACCCGGTGGTTAATGGTAATGGGCTGACAATAAAGATAAAAGACGAAATGGTAGGGAAAGTTAGTTTCAAATTGTTTAATGCGAGCGGATTGCTTATCTCAGAATTTCAACCTACATCTAATTCAATTATAATACCACGAAACAAACTTGCGATCAATAAAGGATTATTCTTTCTGAAAGGATCAAATGAACAGACTTCCCAAACGGAAAAATTATTAGTATTAGGATACTAGCCTTGATTTTCCAGGCAATTTAATTTCTGCTATATCTAATTATGCCTCTCTAAAACAGGACAGCAGTAAATATCCTGCCAACTGTAAAAAAAAAAATTGAAACCTTTATTGCAATCGGAAAAATTTGGTTCCTGATTTGCTGATAATCGGCAAGCGGAATATTAATTGATTCATTTCTATTCAACCATTAACCCTGATTTGTGAGGAGATTAAAAATACTGACGATATTCTTTTTATTTAAGATCTCTTTAATTGCACAAGTTGGCGAAGAGTTGTATCGCCCTACTTTTCATTATTCTCCACGCATTAATTGGATGAATGACCCCAATGGGCTTGTATATTTTAAGGGGAAATATCACCTGTTTTATCAGTATAATCCTTTTGGGATTGAACCAAATAATATAAGTTGGGGACATGCTATTAGTACAGACCTGGTTAACTGGGAGGAAAAACCTGTTGCCATTCCTGCGCAAAATGGCGTGATGATCTATTCTGGAAGTGTAGTGGTGGATTGGAATAATACCAGCGGTTTTGGAATAAATGGTGACCCTCCTTTAGTTGCAATTTACACAGGCAAGTCTAACGTAGAAGATCAGCGAATTGCTTATAGTAATGATGAAGGACTAACATGGACAAATTATAGCCAGAATCCAGTGCTTGAAATGAATAACAATCAGTTTCGTGATCCGAAAGTGATGTGGCACCAGGAAAGTCAGAAATGGATAATGGTGGTATCATTACCTGCCTACCAGGGGATACGTTTTTATAGTTCGACAAACCTTAAAAATTGGACATTACTATCAGGGTTTGGGTCTTCCGGAAACGTATCTGGTGCCTGGGAATGTCCCGATTTTTTCAGACTGCCGGTAGATAATGATCCAACTAACATGAAATGGGTTTTGGTGCATAGTATTGGAACTGCACAGTACTTCATTGGTGATTTTGATGGTCAGCATTTTTCATGGGAAAATATAGCACCAGGTGGTATCCTGATTGATGACTTTGAAAACATTAGTTATAACAATTGGACAGCGACAGGAGCCTCATTTGCTACTGGTCCGTCTACTGGTAATGGAACGTTTTCAGGTTTTTTGGGAAATAAGCTCCTCATTTCAGGAAATGAATCAGAAGGAAAATTAGTTTCAACAGATTTCACTATCCAAAAAAATTTTATAAGCTTTCTTATTGGAGGAGGCTACAATCCTGGAAAAGCATATATCAAACTTGTCGTGAATGGTCAAACTGTAAAAACCAGCACGGGGATGAATGAAGATCTGCTAAAATGGAGAAATTGGGATGTCTCTGCCTTAATTGGAAAAACTGCGCATATAGAAATTGTAGATTCAATCATCAGTGTGAGTTGGGGCTCAGGCCATATTAATATCGATCACATCATTCAATCCGATACCCCAAATGATAGTCGCAATTATGGCCAGGTAGATTATGGAAAAGATTTTTATGCGCTGCAATCATTTTCTGATATTCCCGCACAGGATGGCAGAAGAATTTGGCTGGCCTGGCTTAATAACTGGAGTTATGCATCGAAAATACCTACAAGTCCGTGGAAAGGTATGATGAGTGTTCCAAGAGAAGTAAAATTAGAAACACATAACGGGCAAATAAAACTGATACAAAAACCAGTTCAGGAATTAAATATACTTCGTAAGGATACATCAACTTTTAGGAATAAGAATATAAGCGCTATCAATAACGCAATTAAAAATTCAGTATTCAAACAATTCGAGCTAAGAGCTAAAATAGCAATCGCAAATAAGACTGGATTCTCGTTGAAGTTTAAGAAAAGCGGATCGGAATTTTCTCAATTCATATTTGATTTTGTTAACCAGGAAATTCTTTTTAACCGTACGAGCCCTACCGCAGAATTAACGTATGATGGGTACTTTTCTCAATTGCAAATTGCTCCTTTGATCATTGAAAATGGTTATCTAGATCTTCGCCTGTTTGTCGACAATTCCAGCGCAGAACTTTTTACCGCGGGTGGAAAGGTTGTAATGAGTAACCAGATCTTTCCTGATTCTCTTAGCAACAAGATTGAATTGGCAGTTTTGGACCAGGATATTTTAATTGAAGAACTTGACATCTGGAA
>DASUTO010000163.1:0-3134 GCA_036374555.1 Chitinophagaceae bacterium | reverse complement strand
ATAAGAGCAGCCCCCTAGGTCCCCCCACTGGGGACTTTCGGAGCCTTAATAAATTAAAACAGGAATTCATTTTTCTATGGTTGATGAAAAATCAAATACTAAAGATGGTTCAATATCCTCCCCTGTTGGGGGAGTTAGAGAGCGCCGGGCTGTAACCGTACATTCACCCGGCACCGTTGCTAACCTTGTCTGCGGGTTTGATATACTTGGCCTGGCATTGAATGCTCCCTATGATGTGATGAAGTTGAAATTACTTGATAAGCCTGGTGTGATCATTCATAATAAAGACAATTTTAACTTACCAACCGAGCCGGAAAAAAATGTAGCAGGAGTTGTGTTGTTGTCAGTGATTGAAAGAATGGAGAATAAAATTGGTTTTGAAATAGAAATTGAAAAGCACATCAAGCCTGGTAGTGGAATAGGAAGCAGTGCCGCAAGTGCTGCAGGCGCTGCAGTTGCGGCCAATCATTTACTTGGAAACATTTTTTCCAATGATGAATTGGTACAGTTTGCCATGAATGGAGAAAAGCTGGCATCAGGTGTTAAACATGCTGATAATATTGCTCCCTGCATTCTTGGTGGTGTAAGTTTGATCCGTTGCATTCATCCGCTCGATATTGTTTCTATTTCATCCCCCGATCTTTTTGTTACGGTTGTACATCCGCAAATAGAAGTAAGAACTTCTGATGCAAGGCAAATACTTCGGCAGCAGATCTTATTAAAGGATGCAATACGCCAATGGGGAAATATTGCAGGACTTGTTACCGGGTTTTTAAAAAATGATCTTGATCTTATCGGCCGTTCATTGGAAGATGTCATCATTGAGCCCGTTCGTAGTATTTTAATTCCCGGTTTTGATGAAGTGAAAAATAAATGTAAGGAGGCAGGAGCATTGGGTGGTGGCATTTCTGGTTCTGGCCCTTCAGTATTTATGTTGAGTAAAGATGAGAGAACTGCAAAAAATGTAGAAGCAGTAATGAAAGAGGTATATACTAAAATAGGAATTGACTTTAATACTTATGTTACTACAATAAATAAAAGAGGAGTGGAGGTAGTGCCGGAGTAATTAATAATTAAGAATTAAAAATTAATAATTCTTGAAATACTATAGTACAAATAAAAATTCTGAGAGAGTTTCATTCAAAGAGGCGACGATCAAAGGGCAAGCGCCTGATAAGGGGCTTTATTTTCCGGAAACAATTCCAGAAATCGATAAAGCATTGATCGATGATATTGAACGGGTTTCAAATGAAGAAATAGCTTTTCGTGTTATCAAACCTTATATCGGTACCGAAATAAGTGATGACGACCTTTTTGGAATAGTAAGTGAAACGATAAATTTTCCGATTCCTCTTGTAAAAGTTACTGATAACATTTTTTCGCTTGAGCTTTTTCATGGCCCAACGCTTGCTTTTAAAGATATTGGTGCAAGATTCATGAGTCGCTGTCTTGGTTATTTTTTAAAGAATGAAAATAAAAAGGTAACCGTGCTCGTTGCGACTTCCGGTGATACCGGTGGAGCGGTTGCCAATGGATTTTATGGTGTTCCCGGTGTTGATGTAATAATTCTTTATCCGTCTGGTAAAGTAAGTGCCGTCCAGGAAAGACAACTGACGACATTAGGAAAAAATATCCAGGCGTTGGAAATCGAAGGCAATTTTGATGATTGCCAGCAAATGGTAAAACAGGCTTTTGCCGATGAAGACATTACTCAAAAGCTATTTCTTACTTCCGCCAATTCAATAAATGTTGCCCGCTGGTTACCGCAACAATTCTATTATTTCTTTGCATATAAGCAATGGGCTGAGAAAGATAGTGCACCGGTCATTTCTGTTCCAAGCGGGAATTTTGGAAATATCTGCGCAGGTATCCTGGCAAAACAATCTGGCCTGCCGGTTCATCATTTTATTGCAGCGTGTAATGTAAATGATGCCGTAACGAAGTATTTACAGACTGAAATTTTTCAAACACAAACTGCTGTGCCCACACTTTCTAATGCAATGGATGTTGGCAATCCCAGTAATTTCATCCGCATCCTCGAGATATTTCAACATCAATTTCCTGACCTGGCTAAAAATCTTTCATCATACAATATCAGCGATGTAGAAACGATGGCAACGATCAAAGAAGTATATGAAAGATCAGCATATACGCTGGATCCTCACGGTGCGGTTGGTTATTTATCACTAAAAAGATTTTTGCAAACACATCCCGGCAGGAAAGGAATTTTTCTCGAAACAGCACATCCGGTTAAATTTCCTGATGCCGTTGAGAAGGCCACGTCAGGTAAAATTGATATCCCCTCTTCAATATCATCACTCATGAAAAGTGAAAAGAAAAGCAGTAAGATGAATGCTTCTTATGAAACATTTAAGAATTTTCTATTGGATTAACCAACATTTCATCATTTATTTTTTCACATAATAATTTATCAACTTTTAAACTTTTTGTTCCTTAAACATTCATCAATGCCGATGTATCTTTGCACAGGAGTTTTTGTGTATGCATGATATAGAACCTTTTTATAATTGGCGGCATATTTATGTTAGCGAGGAAGATGACCGTTCTCCTTTCTTTGGGCAAACTCATTCTGAATTTGAATTTACCCAGACCGTTTACAATTACTATATACATCCACAGTGGGATGAATTTGGAAGTAAAACACTTTATATGAAAGT
Source organism: Chitinophagaceae bacterium (assembly GCA_036374555.1). GTDB lineage: Bacteria > Bacteroidota > Bacteroidia > Chitinophagales > Chitinophagaceae > VBAS01. The sequence continues at coordinate 456 of DASUTO010000163.1, read as the reverse complement.
GCTCATCGCCGATTATGATGAGAAATATGCCATCATTGAATTAATAGGAGAGTGGAATGATGCAATTGAAAATGATATTATGATACTTAAGCGGGAAGTGATCGATGTTTTTGAGTTGCAGGGTATCAATAAGTTTATAATGATCGCAGAAAACGTACTCAACTTTCACAGCGGGGACAGGGATTATTATGAAGAATGGTATGAAGAAACTTCAGATGAGCATGGCTGGATCGTAATATTGAATATGCCGGAAGCCACACAACATGATTTTAAAAAAGCAAGATTGAACCGCTATCTCGAACTGATGGAAATTCCTGAGTGGCGTACGTATAAACCTTTCCACTTGTTTAAAAAGATCGATGCAGTAGAACAGGCACGATTGCCGGGCTGATAGTTAGTGACTAAAAGTTTTTTGTTATATATCCCTATAACAAAGCTGATTTTTTTATCTATCCG
>DASUTO010000162.1:0-9624 GCA_036374555.1 Chitinophagaceae bacterium | reverse complement strand
TCTGGCTTAATGCAACTTCTTCTATTCATTTCCCAACATCATTCGCAGGAAAAGAAAGACGTGTAGAAATTACAGGGGAAGCCTATTTTGAAATAGCAAAGAATCGTGACATGCCTTTTATCGTGACTGTAAATAATGCCGAAGTCCAGGTATTAGGAACTCATTTCAATGTTAATGCCTATAATGATGAAGAAAATGTAAAGACAACTTTATTGGAAGGATCGGTGAAGTTTGTGTCCAGGGATAATATAAATATGCTAAAACCGGGTCAGCAATCCCAACTTACAAATAACGGGCTGATCAAATTAGTAAGTAATGTTGATGTAGAGGAAGTAGTTGCCTGGAAGAATGGAATGTTTGATTTTGAGAACGCTGGTATCGAAACCGTGATGAGACAGCTGGCTCGTTGGTATGATGTAGAAATTGAATACAACGGAAAGACAGATGATTTGTTTATTGCTGAAATGCGTCGCAATATAAAATTGTCAGATGCATTAAAAGCATTGGAGCTTACTGGTAAGGTAAAATTTGACATCCAGGGAAAGAAAATAATTGTGATGCCATAGGTGTCATTTTTTTTATCGTGGATTTAAATGATCCGTCCTTATGGAAGCATAAGTATGAGATTTAATAAATAATGATGAAATAATTAGTTAGCTAAAGAAAACCGTCCCGCGGACTAGGCAGAACGGTAGTTATTAGGCTAACAAATCGGAGCGATATAGACTTTATTGTTTAACCTAAAATCAAAACAAAATTATGCAATTTATTGCTTGCTGCGTCCCCTTGTGGTTAAAGAGGCGGGGGATGATCAAAATGTTTATGATTATGAAACTAACCACAGTTTGTATGCTTGCCATTTGCCTTAATGCCAGCGCAAATGGATATTCACAAAATGTTAGTCTCAACGAAACCAACTCTCCGCTTGATAAAGTATTCAGGGAAATTAAAAAACAGTCTGATTATACTTTTGTCTATACCAAAGCACTGTTGAAAAAAGCAAACACCGTTACGGTTAATATCAATAATGCAAGTATAGAGCAAGCATTGGAAGCCTGTTTCCAAAATCAGCCTTTGACCTACACTATCTTCAATAAGATGGTAGTGATCAAAGAAAAAGAATTGGAACCTGCTCCAAAAGCAGAGATTGTCCTTACACCGCCACCGCCTGTTACAGTAAGCGGAAAAGTAACAAATGATAAAGGCGAAGCATTGTCCGGTGCTACAATTACAGAAAAAGGCACTACTAATTCTACGGTAGCAAAAGAGGACGGTAGTTTTTCTATCACCGTCGCCAGCGAAAAATCAGTATTGGTTATTTCGTATGTAGGATTTGATAAACAAGAAATAGTAGTTGGTAATAAGACGGTAATAGCTGTTCGGTTGATACAACAAACGGCTGCTTTAACGGATGTGGTAGTGGTTGGTTATGGAAAATCAACCAGGGCTAACCTTACCAGTGCGCAATCAACTGTTTCATCAAAAGATATTGAAAAGACGGTGAACACTACAATAGAACAAGCCCTCCAGGGTCGTGCAGCTGGTGTTTATGTTACACAAAATTCCGGGCAACCCGGCGGCGGTATCTCTGTAAATATTCGTGGTGTTAGTTCATTGGGTCGTACACAACCACTTTATGTGATTGATGGAGTACAGGTGCAGGTAAGTGAAGATGTTTCTTTTGGTTCATCTAGTTCTTCCAATCCTTTATCCGGTTTGAACCCCTCAGATATAGATGACATACAAATACTGCAGGGACCTTCGGCAACTGCAATTTATGGTTCCCGTGCCAGCAACGGTGTGATACTGGTAACTACAAAACGTGGTAAAGCTGGCGATTTTAAAATAAATTATGTTTACCAGTATAATCTCCAAACTCCGCCAAAGCATTTGGATGTAATGAATTTGAAGCAGTATGCTCAAATGGTGAATGAGTTTCATGCGCTGGCTGGCGGTACAACTCCCGGGGAATTTTTAGATCCTTCGTTATTAGGTGAAGGAACCGATTGGCAGGATGAATTGTTTAATAATGCTGCGATGAATAAACACCAGTTGAATCTTAGTGGTGGAAGTAACAATACTACTTACTACATGTCTGGTGAATACCTGAAACAGGAAGGTGTGGCAGCTGGCTCTGGTTTTAACAGGTATGGTTTTCGTTTAAATCTTGATAACAAGCCAAGAGATTGGGCAACTATCGGGATCAACCTTAGTGGCAACCAAACCAATGAAACGCTAACGACAACTAACTATGGTGATGCACAAAGTCCGCTTATTGCAAGTGCATTACAATTAACACCGCAAATTCCTGTTACAAACCTCGATGGTTCGTGGGGCGGAAGTGACCCGATAAATGGCGCTAATCAATATGCCCCCATAAATCCAATAGCGATCGCCAATCTTATTACAAACAATAATAAAAGAAGACAGTTTTTAGGTGGTATAAATCTTGGTATCACCATAATGAAAGGATTGGTATTCAGAACTTCATTGAACGGAAGTATGGGTGATGGGCTATCTACTTATTATACTCCAACATATAATATTGATCAATGGCATTATAATACAAACGCTTCATTGCAAAGTGGAACTTATAACAGTTGGTACTGGAACTGGAATCAACAATTGGAATATACCAGGCAGATCGATAAACATAATTTCACTATAATGGCGACGCATGAAGCCCAGGAGTCAGAGTGGAAAGCCTTGTCCGCAGGAAGAACCGGATTTCTTACAAATGACATATTTGATGTAAATGCAGGTAACCCGACCTCGGCTACTAATGGTGGTGGAACATATCCATGGTCGATGGAATCTTATCTTGGAAGGGTTAATTATAATTATGATAACCGCTATCTCTTAACTGCTACTTTCAGAAGAGATGGCTCTCCCTATTTTGGTGCTGATAACAGGTGGGGCAATTTCCCCTCCGCTTCATTTGCATGGCGGGTAAGTAAAGAAAAGTTTTTTGATGTTGATTTTATAAGTGAATTAAAACTGAGATACGAGATCGGGCTTACAGGTAACCAGGGAACGGGATCTGGTATTTATGCGCCGTTAAACACAGGGGCAACTCCGTGGGGAACTGGCTTCCTGCCATCAACATTTACAAATTCAAAACTTGGTTGGGAGGAAACTAAAACAAACAACTTCGGAATAAACATTGGGTTTTTGAACAACAGGTTTAATGTTGAAGCAGATTATTATATAAAGAATACTGATAACCTGATCCTGGGGGCAAGTTTACCATGGTATATGGGAACCAATGGAAGCCCCGGTTCTGTGGGAGCTCCATTAGTGAATGCTGGTTCTTTAGAAACAAAAGGATGGGGCATCACATTAAATACAACTAATATCAGCAACAAGGATTTTAGATGGGAATCAAATTTGAACCTGTCTCATTTCGACACTAAGGTTACTTCTTTGAATTCAGACAATGCCTTTATTGAAAGAGTATCATGGTGGATGAATAACTGGACGCAACGTTCTGCAATAGGAGCTGCTCCATGGTTGTTCAGAGGATATATAGCAGAAGGGTTGTTCCAATCAGTGGAAGAGATCAATAACAGTGCCGTGCCAGTAGACAACCAGGGAAACAGGAGACCAACTGATCCGCAAACAGGCATTTGGGTGGGGGATGTAAAATACAAGGATATCAATGGTGATAAAAAGATCGACGTAAAAGATATCACCAACATTGGTAATCCATGGCCAAAGTTAGTGCTGGGCTTTAGCAATACTTTTTACTATAAAGGATTTGAGCTGGGCATTCTATTCACAGGAGCATCCGGTAATGATATTTATAATCAAATAGCTGCAGTTAACAGCAATCCTAATAATATTTATCTAAGCCGTAACCTTTTGTTGAAAGGGATGGAATATGCAAAGCTTACTACAGACGCCAGCGGTAAAACGATCATTACAAATGCCGGTACAGATGTTCCAAGAATAACCGGCAATACGATCGCCAATGAAAACAATCACTCAAAAATATCAACGAGGTTTGTGGAAGATGGTTCTTACTTGAGGCTGAAAAACGTTTCCCTGAGTTATAATGTTCCTGCAAAATATTTAGGTCATACAAAAGTGATCAAAGGATTTAAAGCAACTATAAGTGCACAGAACCTCTTTACGCTTACACATTATACAGGCTATGATCCTGAAATAGGCGCATACGTGGGACAAGGTTCAAGCTCACAAAACCAGGCGATAGGTATAGATTTCGGACGTTATCCTTTAACGCCGATGTATTCAGCAACTTTAAATGTAAACTTCTAAATGTATTAATATGAAGAAGCTAAATCGAATAAAATATTTCCTTGGTTTAATGGTTGCCATTATTGCATTGGCGGCTTGTAAAAAAAGTTTCTTGGAGAAACCACCAATGAGTTCGGTGGTTGATGCTAACTTTTATAAAACTGATGACCAGGTGTTAGCTGCTACCAGTTTGCTTTATAGCCAGGTGTGGTTTGATTATAATGATAAAGCCATGTACAATCTTGGTGATTTCAGGGGAGGTACGGCTTATTCTGCGTGGAATGACAGGGGCAATGTATTATTCAATACTACCGGCGATAATGGAGAGAACGGAGCTTCCTGGCGTGCATTTTTCAATGTAGTAGCTCAGTCTAACCTGGCTATTTATAATATAAACAGGTATGCAGGTGATGCGGTAACTCCAAGGGTGCGGAAAATTGCAATTGCAGAAGCAAGATTTATGCGGGCATTGGCTTATCGTTTTTTAGTAATGAACTGGGGACCTGTTCCTGTCATTGAAAACAATTTTGATCACCTCTTTGATACATCCATAACAAGAAATACAGTTCCTAGTGTTTGGCGTTTCATTACAAGAGAAATGCGTGCAGCCGCAGCAGATCTGCCCGAGACACCGGTACAGGAAGGTCGGCTCACCTTATGGTCTGCAGAGGCAATGTTGGCCCGGTTTTATTTAACAAGAGCCGGTGTTGAATCAACCGGTGGAGTTAGAAAGCAGCAGTTCCTGGATAGTGCAAAATACTTTGCGCAAAGAGTAATAAATAATAGTGGCAGAAGTTTATTAACCAGTTATCCGGACCTTTTCAAATACCCTTATGATAACAATAAAGAATCGTTGTTTGAATTGCAGTGGGTGTTTTCCGGACCAAATGTTTGGGGAACTAATAATAGCATGCCTGAATATTTAGCGTACAGTCCTGATATTGCTTTTGGTGGATGGGGTGGTGATAAAGGAGCTACCTGGTGGCTGGTGTCACAATATGAAGGTATTGCTCCGCAAGCCAATGGTACTTTAAAAGGAAGAACTTTAGATCAGCGCTTACATGCAACTTTTATGTTACCAGGTGCTTACTATCCTGAGATCACAAAAGTTACTGACAGAACTAAACTGATCTTTCCTTTCACTGGTACTGATAACAATTTTTTAAATGTAAAAAAATATGTAATTGGATCTCCAATAGATCTTGCAGGTATCGCAGCTCAGCAACGTTACCCGAATAATACGTACATGATGAGATTGGCAGAAATGTATTTGATCTATGCAGAAGCAGCGATGGGAAATGCTACTTCTACTTCAGATGCTACTGCTATTGAGTATTTCAATAAAGTTCATACAAGAGCAGGCCTGGCCGCGTACGAAGTGGCTGGACCCAATGGTAGCGGTCCGCTTACGCTGGATATGCTTCTTTCAGAAAGGTTTAAAGAGTTTGCAATGGAAGGGATGTCATGGTATGATATGGTTAATCTTCATTATTGGAATCCTTCAAAAGCATTCTCGATCCTTAATTCGCAGGACAGGGGTTTATTTTTTACAAGACCTGATCAAATGCCTAATCCAACTGAATGGACATTTACAAAAACATCATGGTTTACAGAAAGGAATATCAATGCTAATGAAGGGAACTTTCTATTGCCAATACCAAATGTTGAGTTGAGCCAGGCGCCAAATCTGCAAAAGCCCCCGGTGGATTATCCATAACCATTAAAAAATTATTTTAATAAATAAATTGAAATTAAATGAAAGCAATAAATAAAATCTTACTTGTATTGGCAATGTCAATCGGTGTTGCAAGTATTTTTATTTCCTGCGATAAAGATAATGATGACAGTGGCACTCCCTCGGTAAGCTACGTGAGAATTACAAGACCTGAATCATCAGATTCATTGTTAGTGGGAGCAGGCCAGGGCCGTCTTATTGCAATTGTCGGTAATAATTTACAGGATGCAATTGAAGTTTGGTTTAATGACCGGCAAGCAAGGTTGACACCTACTTACATTACCCAAACATCTATTTTGGTTACTGTGCCTAATCCTATTCCAACAGACATTACCAATAAAATGAAGATCGTTTTCAAAAACGGATTTATTTTATACCATGATTTTGTAGTAGAAATAAGTGCGCCATTTATTGCCAATATGGTGAGCGAATTTGTAAATGACGGTGATGTTGCTACGATACGGGGCGACTTCTTTTATGAACCTCTTACAGTAAAATTTGAAGGAGGAGCGTCAGGGCAAATCGTGTCCGTTACTGAAACGGAGCTCAAGGTGAGGGTTCCTGCGGGAGTCCAACCAGGTCGCATTGTTATCAAAACAAATTTTGGTGAAACTAAATCTAACTTCTGGTTCAGAGATCCAAGAAATCATTTTATCAATAGTGATCCTTATGAAGGCTGGTGGAATGCATCTTACGTGGTCAGCAACCCCGGCCCCGGAGATCCTCCCAAGATCAGCGGCAACTACATTCGTTTCAAAAAGCAGATCGGTTCATGGAGCTGGAATGAATTAGCAGGAGGCCCTGCCTCTTCAATGCCGGTACACAGTAAAAATATCCCTGACGCTGCCATATTAAAGCCAGAAGATTACTATCTGAAATTTGAAGTGAATACGATCAAACCATATAATGGAAATTTGGTAAAAATAAACCTGGCCTTACTTGCAGAAGACAACGATGCATACAAATGGAATCCTCCATATGATACAAAAGGTCAATGGCAGACAGTTGTTATTCCATTAGAAGAAGTATTTGCAAGCTACCGTGTAAAACCAACAGTAAGCGCTTCAGGTTATTGGTGCCGGTTACTGATGGGACATGCGCCGGGTGACCTGGATGCAGATATATGTTATGACAACTTCAGAGTTGTTCAAAAAGTGTTACCTCAATAATTATTTAAAAGTTTATAACTGCTATATGATCAAACTATCTTCTTTCAAACTGATTGCCCTGATAAGTTTTGTACTATCAATAGGCATTGTGACATCTTGTGATAAAGATGATGATGAGGTTAGTTCCGATAAGATACAATTGTTAAGTTTTGGCCCTACCGGGGCAAAACATGGTGATACGATAAAGTTTATCGGTTATAATCTTAATAAGGTTACTGCTATTCATTTTACGGGAACGAATGCGATAGTGAACCAGGCCGACTTCAAATCACAAACAGCTGATCAAATTCGTCTGCTCGTACCACAAGCTGCCGAAAAAGGGTATGTAACATTGAAAACACCGGAAGGTGATATCGTTTCAAAAACACAATTTAATCTTGACGTATTAACAACAGTTGCTTCTATTACTGCGCAAGCTCGTCCGGGAGAAAACGTTACGATAACCGGTACTTACCTTAACTGGGTTGACAGGGTTACCTTTAACAGGGATAAAGTTGTGCAAACCTTTGTAAGTAAAACTCAAACTCAACTGGTAGTAAAAGTGCCTGATGATGCTCAAACCGGCCCATTGATTCTTCACTATGGAGGAACTGATTCAGCTGATGTGGAAACGGTCGATACATTAAAAGTTACGTTGCCGGTTACGACAGCCCTTTCTCCTAACCCAATAAAACATCAAACTGATCTCACTATTACAGGAACAAATCTTGATTTGGCAAGACAGGTTTTATTTAACGGGGTTACAGCACCCGTGACAACTTTTGTGAGCCAATCTGCAACGCAATTAGTAGTAAGAGTTCCTTCCGCAACAACAAAAGGTAAAGTAACACTGGTTGCTGCATCGGGAGTGCAAACTGTATCAACTGCGGACCTGGATGTGGTGTTGCCTGCTGTTACGAATATGTCTCCTAATCCTGTTGCTCCAGGTTCAAGTCTCACGGTCACCGGAACTAACCTTGATGTAGTGGCAAGTATTGCTTTTGTGGGAGTACCAACGGCTGTTACAACTTTTGTAAGTCAATCAACTACTCAAATTGTTGTTACAGTTCCAACCGGTGCACTCACAGGCAAGGTTACTTTTTTTGTATTAAATTCTACGCTGAATGTTAAGTCAACTAATGATCTGGCAATTGTTGGTTCTTCAGTACCTCCAATAATTATTTATGATGATGCTGTTACTTCTGCATGGACTGGTCCGGGCGGTTGGATCGGTGGGGGATGGGGCGGAACAAAAGATCTGAATAATACATCACCTGTAAGATCCGGAACTAAATCGTGCAGGATCAGTTATGTTGGCGATTGGGGTGTTCCTTTACAACTGGGCGGTTCAAATATTTCGTTAGCCGGATATACATCTTTGAAAGTTTCTATTTACGGAGGAACCGGCAGTAATGGTAAAAATGTAAACATAGGATTTAACGAAGCAGATGGCAAAACAGTAACTCTTATTGAAGGTCAATGGATCGATTTTACTATTCCTTTAAATCAGATCTCTGCGGCCTCCACGCTGACGCATTTATACATAAAAAAGTATACGGCTGGAAGTGATTTTACGATTTATATTGATGATCTCGGATTATATTGATCATGTTGGTTTCAGATAGATAAAACATGGTGACAAGATATCACGATCTGGTGTCTTGCATAAGAAGAAATAAAAATTACTTAGCCCGGCTCGGTTATGCGATTTTGAGTCGGGCTTTTATTTTACTAGCAAGCAGTCAGTTTTGTATGACTCATGTTGCGGGCCGATTCTTCGGCCTGCAACAAAATTATCAGTGAAAAAAACAATACTTCAAAACACCTGCTGTAAATAAATACATCAGCTATGATGACGAGAGCCGGGTTCAGTTTTATTGCGAGTTTGTTTTTGGTGACCATTATATTTTCTTATTGTGGTAAGAAAGAGACACCAACGCCACCTCTCAATCCAATAGATACAACTACCATTAATCCACAAGTTGACCCCACACTAGCGCCAACCATCGGGTTCTTTATGGATGATTGGGCGCCCAAGAATTTTACCATTCCTTCTTCTTCCACAGCAGCCGCTTTGCCAACTGGTGTCACCTCTACTGTTACGGTTGACAGAAGTAATGTAATAACAAAGATCCCAAGATCGATCGCAGGAAATAATGCAAATATCTGGATGACGCAAATGGTCACTGAACCTTCATTGATCGATCATTTGACCACGCTACATCCGCATATTATTCGTTTCCCCGGTGGAAGTTTGAGCGATCTTTTCTTTTGGAATTCGCCGGTGAATACACCGCCCGCTGATGCGCCTGCAAATCTTGTACAGGCAAATGGCAGTACTACTCCTGCAGGATACTGGTTTGGTACGAACGCTGCAAACTGGACCTGTTCTGTAGATAATTATTATAACATGTTGCAGCAAACAAATAATAAAGGAATGATCACCGTGAATTATGGATATGCCCGGTATGGCACCGGTACAAA
>DASUTO010000161.1:0-6262 GCA_036374555.1 Chitinophagaceae bacterium | reverse complement strand
TTTTAAACAGAAGAGCCGGTGCAGTACCGGCTCTGTCTTTTATTCAACAATATCAATCAAACTTCAAATAATCATCTTTCTTTTTCTGGATCGCCATATCATCAGCCCCTAGCCAGTTTTTTAAAACGGTTGCATATACGTTTTTAAAATCAACTTTATATTTCAGATCGCCTTCATCCAGATCGGAAAGATCAGGCATTGGATTGATCAATCCTTTCTCTTTTATACCTCCGCCAATTAAAAACATATTATTGGCCGTACCATGATCAGTACCGCCACTTGCATTTTGCGCTACTCTTCTTCCGAATTCGGAAAACGTCATTAATAATACGTCATTGAATCGTCCATTGTCTTTCAGATCCTGTGTAAATGCTTTCACTGCCTCATTCATTTGTGTAAATAAATTCTGCTGTTGAAATTGCTGGTTGATATGGGTATCAAAACTGCCGTGAGAAACATAATAGACTTTGGTGTTGATGTCAGAAAAGATCAATGAAGCGATTGTTTTAAGATTCTGACCCAGGTCAGTTTTTGGATAATCCGCTTTTGACGGATGAAGTTTACTTTTTTCAAAAATATAATCGGCTGAAGAAACCGTTTCGGAAAGTGTCTTGTATAAATAATCTACCGGCTGCTCACCCGGTCCATCTTTGTGTTGCTGCATTACATCTTTAAAGAAACGTTGATTGGCCGTACCAAATAATCGCTTTGGATCTTTCATAGCAATTGCCTTTGCCTCCTCTCCTTTCATCGAAAGACTTAATGTATCATCCAATTCCAATGCGTATGTTGGTTTATCACATCCTTTACACTGGGCATCCAGATAACGGCCAAGCCACCCTGTTGTCCAGTATTCTTTGCTTTCGCTACCGGTATGCCATATATCCATGCTGCGGAAATGTGAACGATCAGGGTTAGGATATCCAACACTATTCAGGATACCTAGGCTTCCATCATCATATAATTCTTTAAACCTTGTCAATGCAGGATGCAAGCCTGCTTCATCAGTTAATGATAATACCTTTGATTTCTCAATACCCAATTTTTTCCTTTCCTTATAATAAATATCGTTGCGATAAGGAATAACCGTATTCAATCCATCATTACCACCACTTAATTGGAGTATCACTAATACTTTATTTCCGGAAGGCACCATATTTTTTGCTTCAAATGCCTTTAGGAATTTCGGCACCAGCAGCGATGCAGTGGCAAGGGAACCGACCTGGAGGAATTCACGACGTTTGATAACCATATAAATATTTTAGATTTTAGATTTATGATTGCAGATTTAAACTTAAAATCCGCAATCTGAAATCTGCAATTAACATAACTGGTATTCCGGTGTACCCATCAATTGCAAGGTTGCAGTCTTGATAAAACTCTCTTTGCTACCGGCGTCGGCATATTGTTTTATTAATTCACCGCTAACATTGCTTTTCGTTTGTAATAAATTGGATGCTAATGAACCGATCAGCTGATCCTTCTGCACTTTTTCTCCAAAGGAGTCCTTGCGGACAAAATGTGCTATATATTCTTTCCAATCAATAGTTGCCCTGATAACAGATCGTTTACCATAACCCATTGGTTTCATTCCATCTTCAGGGGTCCTTCTTCCCATCATTTGGTCATCATCATCTTTTATTTTTACATTCAGCTCGTCCACATCATTTATCAATTGCGGGATCCGCATACGCAGCATCAAACTACTGCTATCTATCCATGCTTTGCCGCCCGGCCAGCCTGCAACATTTGGCGGGTAGAATAACATTTGCCCCAATGCTCTTTGTAAAAAGGTCAATGATTCTTCATTTTCCAATTTCATTGGCAACATCCGCTGTATCCCTGCCATTAACTCTATCGGCGATTTTATTCTGCTGCCAATATTTTTCTCCTCATAAAACCATTCGCTGGTAAAAATATCTTCCATCAATTTGCCGATATCATAAGTGCTCTGATAAAAACGATCGGCAAGCCAGTCCACTTTTTCATCATCAGCTTTATCGTTTACAAAAAACTTATAGATCTTTTGCGTAATAAATTTTGCCGTTTGTTTTTGTGACAACAAAATATCCAGCACTTCATCGCCGTCATAATTTCCGGTTTTACCCAATAAAGTTTTTGTTCCGAAATCGTGTTGAAAGCGACGAAAAACAAATTGCCCTTTCAGATCAGAACTCCAGCCAGTAAATGCACGAGCGGCTTCTTTAATATCATTCTCAGTATAATTTCCTCGACCCAGCGTAAACAATTCCATTACTTCCCTTGCAAAATTTTCATTGGGATGATCCTTACGGTTCTGCTGGTTGTTTAAAAAATTTAGCATCGCGGCCGATTTGGAAACTTCATGAAGCATATCACGAAAACTGCCCAACGCATTACGACGAATAACATCCAACAAACCCTGTTGATAAAAAACGTTAAGGTTACGACAGGCAAAATGACCATGCCAGAAGAAAGCCATCTTTTCACGCAATTGAGCATCTGTATTTATAAATACATTCAGCCAGTTAAGATTCAGACTGCGTACACTTTCGCGGTTTTTTTGCTGGACCTTTTTTCTATCCTCCTCTTTCATATCTTTTATCTTTTCTTGCCGGCCCACTTCATCAATACCTGCCCACAGACCTTTAAGAAAGTCATCTGCCACATCAATATATTCAGGCTTTTTAGAAGAAGCCTTTTGTAAAGCCTTATATAATTGTTTATAAGAAATATCAGGGAGATCCGCCAGTTGTTCGACCGCGTGACCAAAACCGGCCCTCCACATCAGGTGCTGATTTTTGATTTGATTAGCCAGGGACATCACAAAGATTTTGGGTTAAGACGACCAGTAATGAGCAAAGTTTAAACCAGTTATCCAATCACAGTATCAATAACGCCGGATTACTCTTGTTATTTCCGGATTTGCCCTTTAATAGCTATGAACCCGGGGATCACTACCTGCTCACTTATGACTTGACGTGAAATGTTCAGCAATGGGTTGCAAGTTTCCTTTCACATAAAATTATCCAAAGAAAATGTGAACAAAATTTAGTTGCCGGTTTTAATTTTCATAAACAAGGTCTTCAGGGTCTCATTTATTTCCACACCCTTTTTATTAAATAAACTATTTGCTTTTGTATAAGCAATTCTCTTTTCGATTTCAGGATGACTGCTGATCCACTCTGTTGGTGCACTACCGGTTTGGGCAATTTCTTTTTCTAATAGTTGAAATAAATGAATAAATCCATTGCAATCTATTTTTCTTTCACTTAAAATTTTTATCCCGTTTATGTCCGCATCTTTCTCCAGCTTCCGGGAGTAACTTAATCCCTTCAGATCATCCGCACTACCAACGATCACATTACCGATAGTGCCGACATCGCCAAAAATAATTGATATAAAAAGTGAAGAAGCCTGTTGCCTGAACAATGATCGTGTGGTGTGTCTTTCATTTACATGTGTAAACTCATGTGATAATAATGCAGCAAGTTCTTCATAGGCATTCATATCTGCAATTATTTTATCATATACGATAATATTACCGCCGGGCATTGCAAAAGCATTGGCAATATTTTCTTTAACAACCGTAATGCGGATATTATATTTTGAATCGATATTCAGTTCCCTGAAAAAATCATTGATATACGCTGTTTTTTCTGCATCGATATTGAAACCTGATTTTATGACGGTATAAATACCATCCCCCAATTGTTCTTCATAAGAAATAGGAACCCGTTTTGCCAATCTCTCTGCAAGAAAAGGGATCAACCAGATATACGCAGATATCAATATCACCATAAACACCACCAGCATCCTGATCATTCTCCATTGATTCTTATTCATGAACCGGCCCAACCATGATCTTTCTCTTTCCTTAATGGTCAATTCAAGTTTATCGGCAAACTCCTTTTCATTTACTTCAATTGTTTGAACAGGGTAAGTACTGGAACGAACAATGGATTGCCCTCTCTTCCAGAAGTTATCCCGGATAATTTGATCGTAAGGCCAGTAAACAATTCGTGGGTTACCATGTTCATCTCTTAACCCAATGCTAAGCCTGTCCTTTAAAAAAAGAATTGTTGCCTCCTGCTCTTCACCTCCTTGTATATAATATTTGCCAGCGTAAGCGTCCATTCATTAAATAGATTCTGCACCAAAATATGATTGCAGCGCTAAAGGTATTTTTATTCCGTTTGCAGTTTGATTATTTTCCAGTAAACAGGCAACAATACGAGGTAACGCAAGGGAGCTTCCATTTAACGAATGTACCAACTGCATTTTTCCATTACTGTCCTTAAAACGAATTTTCATTCTGTTCGTTTGAAAAGTTTCAAAGTTAGAAACTGAGCTAACCTCGAGCCATTTTTGTTGTGCAGCGCTGAATACTTCAAAATCATAAGTAAGCGCAGATGCAAAACTCATATCACCGCCACAGAGTTTTAATATGCGATAAGGAAGTGCGAGTGTGTTTAATAGTTTTTCAACATGATTCACCATTTCTTCCAGCACATCATAGCTTTTTTCAGGATGCACCAGTTGCACGATCTCCACTTTTTCAAATTGATGAACACGATTCAACCCACGAACATCTTTTCCAAAACTTCCGGCTTCTCTTCTGAAACATGGTGAATAAGCTGTCATTTTTATTGGAAGATTTTCTTCCTTCACTATTTCATCACGATAAATATTTGTGACAGGTACTTCCGATGTTGGGATCATGTAAAAATTATCAGCCTGCATATAATACATCTGTCCTTCTTTATCCGGTAATTGGCCTGTTCCATAGGCAGTGGCCTCATTTACCATAAATGGTGGTAGATACTCTGTATAACCTGCAGCCGTATTGAAATCAAGAAAGTATTGAATCAATGCTCTTTGCAGTTTTGCGCCTTTGCCTTTATATAATGGAAATCCACTCCCGGTAATTTTAGCACCGGTTTCAAAATCCACGATATCATATTTTTTTATAAGGTCCCAATGTGGTAAGGCGTTTGCAGCTAGTGTAGGTTCATTTCCACCCGCTCTTACTACAATATTATCTGCCGGTGTTTTTCCAGGGGGAACTTTATCCGAAGGCAGATTGGGAAGTTTTAGCAAAACATCCTGTAAATGCTTTTCAACAATTGCAAGCCTGTCAGAAATTGGTTGAAGCGATGATTTAAGTGTAGCAACATCTTGTTTTTTATTTTCCGCATTTTCTTTTTGCCCTTTGGCCATTAATTGTCCGATCTCTTTAGACGTGCTGTTTACTTTTGCCTGGGTGTTATCAAATTCCTGTTGTAATTTCTTTCTTTCTTCGTCCATTGAAAGAATTTCATCAACAAGATCTACTTCGGCAAAATTTTTGACAGTTAATCTTTCTTTTACTTCCTCTTTATTGTTTCTTATAAAAGCTACCTGCAACATCAATTTTCAATTTTTCCCAAGGAACACCCTTGGAGGCGCAAAGGTAATTGTTGACTGTGAGACAATCAATGTACTTTTATGAAAATATGCTATATGATAGATCCAACTATGGTTACAACCAATATTGAATTGAGCGGTTACAGGATCATAAAAAACCTGGGAATAGTGCGGGGCATTACTGTTCGCTCCCGCAGTATACTTGGTAATATAGCAGGTGGCTTTCAAACACTTTTTGGAGGAAACATTTCTATTTACCAGGAGCTTTGCGAAAAAACACGAGAAGATGCATTCCAACTGATGCTTCAACAAGCTTCTGAAAAAGGTGCCAATGCGATCATCAGTATGCGATATGATGCAAATGAAGTGATGGGTGGCGTAACGGAAGTATTGGCGTATGGCTCTGCAGTTGTTGTTGAAAAAATAATTTGATCATCGTTTGTATACATCCGGATCGAGTATATGCATCCAGCGGTCAACATTAATTAAAGGAGTAAACCCAAACTGTTTATACAATCCATGAGCATCTTTTGTGGCGAGGATCATGCGACGTAAACCCTGCAAGTCGGGATGTGACATAATAACCTGCATCAGCCATTTGCTTAAACCGCGGCCACGATACTCTTCAATAATAAAAACATCGGCGAGGTAGGCGAAGGTTGCCTTATCTGTTATCATTCTTGCAAAACCAACCTGTTTATCATTTTCAAATACGCCAAAACATAATGACCCCTCAATTGAACGCCTGATAGTTTCTTTTGATATTCCTTCGGCCCAGTAAGTACGATTAAGAAATGAATGAATAAGTTCAATATCCAATTTTCCTTTTTCAGTGCTGATGGTAAATCCATCTTTTACAAAATCCATTTAATCAGTT
>DASUTO010000160.1:0-3848 GCA_036374555.1 Chitinophagaceae bacterium | reverse complement strand
GCACTTTCCATGATCATAAACTTCTGATCATTCAAAGCAAACTGTGCATGTTTTACCTTTCCTACCTGGTCGGGTAATTCATTCGCCCCGTAACGAAGAATACCATCAACCTTTACATTTTTAAAAATTGAAGAATAATGTGCAATGGCTTCATCTGCTCTGCCATATTGTTTACCGGTGAACATAAGACACGGCGTTATTTTCTGACCTACATCACTTATTTTTCCCAATGCTATTTGCCACGAGATGCCAAACTTATCGTTTATCCATCCGTACTTTTCACCCCAGGGATATTTATCCAAAGGCATCAACACTGTGCCTTCTTTGCTGAATGCATTCCAGATATTGTTTAACTCTTCTTCTTTTTCGCAGATGTAATAAAAAGAAATGGAGGCATTGGGTTTGTACTTGGGTCCTCCATCCAAAAGGGTGAAACTTTGTCCCGAGACATCAATGGAGGTTACAATCGGTGATTGTGCCGTAATTTTTGCATTGGCAAAAACTGAACAGTATAATGCAGCAGCTTCCTGGGCCTGGCCATTATACCAAAGACAGGGTGTTATATTTTCTTTCATTTTTAAATAATTTATAAGCAAACTTAAGTTAGGATGAAAGCATAGAATAGAATAAAAACGACACTACTATTCTTTTTCTTTCAAACCCGAACGCAGATAGTCATTGGGAGTGATTTGTGTGAACTCTTTGAATGAGCGGATAAAATGACTTTGATCAGCAAAGCCGTTATCGTAAGCGATATCCGTCAGCTTATTAAATTCTTTCCCTCTTAATTGTTCGAATGAAACCTGGAACTGGCAGATCCGCCTGTATTGACCAGGTGTAATTCCAACATATTTTTTAAACGTCCTTTGAAAAGTTCTTTCATTAAGATCTAATTTTTTTAATATGGTTGACAAAATTTCTGTACCCGGATTGCACATTATTTCATCGGTGACGTATTTAATGATCTCACAGTTTTTATTATTCTGCTGCAATTGGTGAATTAATAAATTATCGATTACTTCTATTTTCTGTTGTGTTGACACTGCATAAATTAATTGCGTTCTGAGTGCATTGGTTTTATGCGGATTCCAGTTCGAAAGGTCAACTGGATTTTCGACTAACTTTATGGCCGGCACATTAAATACAGTTGATAATGCAAATGGCTTAAAGAAATAAGCTATGATAGTTGTGTTATCATTGATCGTCCAGGACTCTGCAGTAGTTGATCTCCCAAACAGGGTTAGTTGTAAAACATTTTCATTACCGGGTTGATCTTTTTCAGTCCGGCAAAGTAAAGCAGGCATTCCCTGGGTGACAAGCGGCAATTGTTCAGCATCTGGTTGAGAAAAACCCTCCAGTATCAAAACTGTTCTTATATATCCTGATAATAACTGATTTGGTTTTTGATACCAGTATTTCATTTTGGGGATGATTTTGTGTGCTCAGAGCTTAAAGATAAATATAAGCAATGAGTAAGTACTGCCATTTGTGCCATTGATGCGCTTCAAAGTTTGGGGTATAACTTCAGTTGTTGTACCGCTTATCGAAAGCGTTTGTCAACAGCCTACCATTACTCTTTCCCTCGTTTAATGAACTCTTTCATTGGCTGCCAATAAATGTCATCCCAAAGTTCGGTAAACTGACCAGGGGTAAAGGCGTGAACCATTTCAATTTGTGCTCCGTTGTAGGTGTCTGAAAAAACAAGTATCAAAATAGAATCCAGGTCATCTTTTTCCCACACATTGCCACGCCAGGCCTGAACTATCATTCTGCCGGGAATAATGAAAAGATTTTTCCCATTTAGATTTCCATTTAATAATGAGAATGTGTCGCCTTCTTTATTGGAAATTTTTGTTGCTGCACCTCCGTGAATAGCTGAATGTTTTTTCGGATTGACGATAATGTCAAACAGCTGTGCTGCCGTTGCACCTTTAAAAAGGATTTTTTGTTCAATCGCTTTGTTCATCGTTTAAAGAATTGAATGTTTACTTGATAATCCTTAGACGAACGGAAACAAGAAAAAGATCGGGATCGTTTAACTATTCGTTCCGCTTGCCTTATGAGTGCAGTTGAGCAGGAAATCATGTAAGTCAGTACCATGGGCGTTTAGCGGATCTATTGCTTTTACAATTTCAGTCCGCAAAAAGAAAAGTCGCTCTTTATCCGGGTTTTGTGATGCCTTAACCAATTCCATTTCCGCAACGATCCGCTGCGTTTCGGCTTTGGTGTTATTAAAGCCATTCAGTTCGGAGCATTGATGGCATACACCTTTTTTGTTTATTAAGGCACAGCGATGTTCAAATACGTTCTGCATAGTAGTTCTTGCGTTATGCAAATAGTGTTTGACAACACCCACGGTGGTTTCAAGGATTTCTGCTATTTCTTTCGCCTTAAAATCATATATGTCGGCAAGCATTAATGAAAGTTGTTGTTCCAACGGAATTGTTTTCATTATACAGGTGAAACAAAAATCAATATGCTCCCGGATCTCATATTTGCCATAGGGCGATGTCTGGTTGATGTTGTGCAATTCGGTGGCGAGTTTCGGTGTCGTGCCTATAAGTTCCTTGCACTTATCCTGTGCTGTTGTCGTCCACCGCTTTTTTGCACGTAAATGATCCTTGGCAAGATTAGTGGCGATTGAAAAGAGCCAGGTTTTAAAAGATGAATCACCGCGGAAAGTGTCAGTTTTTTGAAATGCTTTTGCAAAAGTTTCCTGTGCATATCTTCTGCGTCTTCTTTTGAGGTAGTGAACCTGTACAGGAACGATGTAAGCAGTAATTGATGTTTCTTCACCAGGTCCGTGAAAATGTCACGGCTTAAATTTTGCGTAGCTAATGGCTCTGTCTTATTCCCCATTCGGACTTCATTGGTATATGACTATTGGGCTCCGATCGCTATCGGGGCTGAACGAAGAACCAAGGTAAAAATTTTATTTACAAAATAAATTATAAATGTCAGGCTTAGACAAAAAGTCGATTAGCCTTCCTATAAGTGGCTGACGTTTCCGTCATGGCGCCAGTAGCCATAACACGTGTTTAAAGTACCCTTAAGCTGGTAAACAGAAAGTAAGACCGATACACTACTCATAATTATCAGTTCCTAACTTAGAACGCTGAATCCAAAACTCAGAACTTGTCCTTATCTTCCCCGATAAATTTCAAACCAGACACATGAGAAAACCTGCACTTATTATTTATTTACTAGTTACCATTCCCTATTTAGCATTTGCCCAGGATCTGAAATATTACCTGCCAGACAGTGTTACTTACAATCCTGCCATTCCAAAACCAAAAGATATTATTTACCATGAAGTAGGAGAGTGGCATATTACGCATGATCGGTTAGTGAATTATATGAAAGCGATTGCTACCGCGGCGCCAGAAAGAGTAAAGTTGGAAACAATGGGTTTTACTTATGAAGGCCGTCCGCAGGTTCTATTGATCATTACATCTTCAAAAAATCAGCAACGACTGGAAGAAATAAGACAGCAACATGTAAAACTTACTGATCCTTCACAATCATCTTCTGTGAATATTGACAACATGCCGATCGTTGTGTGGATCGGGCATTCGATTCATGGTAATGAATCAAGCGGCGCTAATGCAAGTTTATTGACTGCTTACTATCTCGCAGCTGGTCAGGGAAAACAGATCGATGAATTGCTGGATCATGTGGTTGTGTTGTTCGACCCATCATTTAACCCGGATGGCCTGCAACGTTTTTCCACATGGGCCAATCAACATAAAAGTAAAAATTTAGTAAGTGATCCGAATTCAAGAGAATTTAACGAAGTGTGGCCCGGTGGTCGTTTTAATCATTACTGGTTTGACCTGAATCGTGATTGG
>DASUTO010000159.1:0-4137 GCA_036374555.1 Chitinophagaceae bacterium | reverse complement strand
TGAAAACACTTTCAAATGAATTAGGTATTCATAATATTACTGTGAACAATGTAATGCCCGGCTATACAGAAACAGATAGATTAAAAAAATTATTGGAAAAGAGTTCTTCATTTGCCAATGCAAAAAATGAAATACCATTAGGACGTTTTGGAACACCGGAAGAGTTTGCTGCAGCCGTGACATTTTTAGCAAGCGAACGGGCAAGTTATATTACAGGTGTTTCATTAGCAGTTGATGGAGGATGGATCAAAAATATTCTTTGAGTGCCCGGACAGTCATTGTGCCGGCTTAGCCAAATACATCGCTTATTGATACTGTATGTAAACAGGCTGGGGCTTTAACTTTAAGAGTTCTTGTGGAGTTAGTAAGCGGCCGTTGCCCTTCGTATCATTTTTATAAAAGATCTTGAACCCTGTATATTCAACAGGTTCTTTAGCAATAAACTGTTTGTATGTATTGATCTTCTTCGCAGGAAATCCCCAACCATCCATGTGCATTACGACTTGCACTTCCGGCAGTATCTTAATATCCTTATAGTTTTTTACCATTGCTTGCGTAAAACGGTGCACTACCAAAATTTTTGGAGGCAAGTTGTTTGCCTTTACAATTTTTTGTAAATACTCAGTTGTGTAATTAATATCGGCCGCATTAAAGCTGCCGATTACGGTGCCCGGTTTTTCTCCGCCTTTCATTGAAAATTCCGGATCGATACCAAGATGTACATTCGGAAGCTTTAGATATTTTTCCAGCTGGGGAACTTCCTCTTCTAAGGTGCTTAATGCCACTTGTATATCGAGAAAAACAATTGCATTGATCTGTTCTGCCATTTTCAAAACGGAATCAATTTGAGAAAAAGGCATGCGAAGCCTGTATTTATTTGCCTTTCCGGGTAACATTTGTGCAGTCACAGCTATATAATGCAGCGCAGGTTGCACCTGCATCAAAGTATCCGCTTCCTCCCATGACTTTGCCTCTTCTTGTAGTTTATCCAGCATTTCTTGTTTTGGAAGCTCACCTAAAATGCCCATATTCTTTGAGTACAGGTTCCCGTAATAAGCAATAATTCTTTTATAAGGAAGAATAGCTCCTGCTAAAGGCTCAGCTTCCGCCACCTTCCATCTGCCCGATGAATCGCCATTGATGATATGGTTCATTTTCTCCTTATACGACAATGATGCCGGTACTGCCTTTGGCTTGATATCATTTTCACTTGTATCCGCCGTAACTGGTGTCACTGATGTACTGACAGGTGATTTTTTGAGATAGGGATAATAGGAAAAGATTAATACTAAAAAGACAGTTGCAACAGCAACGAAAAGCACTTTCTTAACTACTGTATTTGATCTGACCTGGAGAGGCGGTACGGTTTCCTGCTTCATAGAATAGTGGATTCCAAAAATTAAACCAAAATGGGTTCGATCTTTAATAACGATGGAAAGATAGGAATATTGCGGGCAAACTTTAATCACTATAGCCGAATTATTTATTCTCTTCATTAAGCCCGTCAGTAACCAGCGGCAACGAAAAAGAAAACACAGAACCTTCATTCAGTTTGCTCCTTACCTGTATTTCGCCATTATGTTCTTTTATGATCTCTGATGATATGTAGAGTCCCATCCCCAACCCGGGCATTGTTGATTCATGGCCATTAGCCCGGTAAAATCTTTCAAATATTAATTCCTGGTCAGACTTTACCATACCTATTCCAAAATCGATCACCGAAACGATCGCTGTGTCTTTATTTTTTTCAGCACGAATTATTATTTCCTTTCTGTTCGGCGAATATTTTACGGCATTGTTGATCAAATTCATTAATACCTGCTCCAGGCGTTCGGCATTTCCGGAAACTAAAATATCATCCTGTAATTCTTTTTTAATCTGGTGCAATGGATAGATATAAGAACTGTTTTCAATACAAAGACTTACCAGCCCGGTAAGATTTAATTTCTCTTTATTGAACTTAAGCTTGCCAGCCTTTATTTTACTTGCATCCAGTAATTCATCGATCAAATGTTGCAGTTTGTTCACCGAAGAGGTTGCCTTGGAAACATAGATCTTCGCTGCTTCGGATAGTTTTTCCTGGAACTCCATTAATTGAATGTATCCTTTCAAACTGGTGAGAGGAGTTTTCAGTTCGTGACTGGCCACGCTGATAAACTCATCTTTTTTCTCCAACTCTTTTTTCTGATCATCTATATCTATGTTGGTTCCTATCCATGCTGTTATGTTCCCTTGTTCATCCTTAAATGGTATGGCTTGTGAATAATGCCATCGATAAGCTCCATCAGCTATTCTTTTAAGCCGGAACTCGCCTTCATATTTTCTTTTTTCCTTTAAGGCTGTTTGCCATTCAGTAACATTTCTTTCCAGGTCATCCGGATGCAACAGCTCGTCTTGTTTTGTTTTTGATTCTTCCACATCAAAACCCGTGTATTCAACCCACCGGCGGTTAACATAATCAAGCTTTCCATCAACACCAGATGTCCATATTATCACGGGTATATTATCAGCTAAAAATTTGAAATATTCACGACTTACCAGCAAGTCTTTTGTTCTTTCTTCAACAATATCTTCCAACTCTTCATTCATTTTGTAAGCTGCTAACCTGGCTTCTTCTAATTGCTGATTCTTTAATTCTAATTGCTTTTCATTTTCTTTTTGCAAGGTAAGATCAGTAAGAATAATGCTTAGTGCAGCACCTTCATCCAGTTCAAGTGAAGTAACCGACAATAAGAAAGGAATTAACTCGCCGGTACTATTTTTTAAAAATATCTCTCCTTTGCTATCAGACTTCCATCCTTGTTCTGCTATTTTTTTAAACTTGTTTCTAGATTGATCGGGAATAAAATCCATGATAGGTAAGCCAATGACTTTTGTCAAAGGCATATTGATCATCGAAGCAAATTGCGAATTACTGTATAAAATGATACCACCTTTGTCAAGCGTTACGGCCCCCTCCTTCATCTTTTCGATCAAAACGCGATAGGTATGATCGGCGCTTTTTAATGTATATAATTGCGGGCCATCCTCTGTTTCCACCACCAACGCATCAATCTGCCCCGTGCGAATTGCATGGATCGTGTCATTAGCTTCTTTAAGTTGGAAACTAAGTTCTTCTAATTCTTCCAAAAGTTGCTCGTAAGTTCTTGTTTCTTTCATTTATAAACTTCCATTTGATCCTCCAATAGTTTTAAGCACTCTTTCCATATTAGACATATCGCCAATCAATCGCTTCTCAGGCAAAGGATGCTTTTTTATAAGCAATGGCAACGCAATAATATTTTCTTTTTTGGCAACAGATGGTTGCTGGTGGACATCAATTATTTCCAATTCATAATTCTCATTAAAATATTCTTCGCATAGATTTCTCGTGTTTGCAATAGCCCGGAGAGAATTTGGAGAAGCCCCGGTCACATAAAGACGGAAAACGTATGGATCATTATTGCTTTTGCTCTTCCCATTTCCATTTAGTGAGTTTCGATTCATTGTGTTAATTGTTTCATCGGGCGGATATTCAATCCTACCAATACTTTTTCTTCATTTGAAAGATCGCCGATTATTTTTCGAATTGGTTCAGGTACTTTTCTCACCAGTGTTGGAATGGCGAATATCTGGTCGCCTTCCGCTAATTGTGGATGTACCAACAAATCGATGACTTCAATTTTATATTGCCCCTTTAAATGGGTTTCGCAATATTTTTGAAGATTTTGCAAAGCAGTTACTGACTTGGGTGTTTTGCCGGCAACATATAGCCGCAACTCCCATGTTTGTTGCTTTTTTGCCATGGTTTATTTCCCTGTCTTTTGTTTTGGTCGCTTACCGAATCCGTTTCCCTGTCTTCTGCGGGCCATTTCCCTTCTTTCCTCCTGGTCTATTAATGCCTGGCCTTTTAACTTCTGCAATTTCTGTTCCTCTCTTTCAGAACCAACAAGTATGCCGTTAGGTCCAATGTAAATTTCAACCAGATTTAATCCGCGACTTGAAATTATAAACTCCCTTACCTGGTTGGAATGTTTCATTCCTCTTGATTTCATGATATATAGAACCCTGTTGCGTTCGCCATTTGATTCTAAATCTTTTACCCATATCCACGTATCTACCAAAGACGAAACCCCTTCATCCATCCGTTCATCCATT
>DASUTO010000158.1:0-7215 GCA_036374555.1 Chitinophagaceae bacterium | reverse complement strand
AACAAAAGCGATCATGCTGAATAGCCCGCACAATCCAACTGGCGCCGTATTGAAGGAAGAAGATATTCAACAATTGACTAACATTGTTAAGGATACAAATATTTTCATTGTAAGCGATGAAGTGTATGAGCATCTCATTTTTGATAATATTCCCCACCAATCTATTCTTCGTTACCCGGAATTACTCGAGAGAAGTTTTGTTTGTTTTTCCTTTGGAAAAACATATAACTGTACTGGCTGGAAACTGGGTTATTGTATTTCCTCTCCTGTATCCATGGTTGAGTTCAGAAAAGTTCACCAGTTCAATTGCTTTTGTTGTCACACCCCTTCCCAGGTTGCGCTGGCAGATTTTTTAAAAAATAAAGACGCTTATTTATCGCTCAGCGGGATCATGCAAGAGAAAAGAGATCATTTTATTGAGTTGATGAAACAAACAAAGTTTGACATGCTAAATAGCAGCGGCAGCTATTTTGTTTGTGCAAAATATGATCGCATCAGCGATGAAGCAGACAGAGACTTTTCTATAAGAATTACAAAAGAGTTTGGTGTTGCCACGATCCCGGTTTCTGTATTTTATAAAGCCGGGACAGATAACAAAGTAATTCGTTTTTGTTTTTCAAAAAAGAAAGAAACATTAGAAGCGGCAGTTGAAAGACTGATAAAAATTTAATGATAAAGGATGTCCGATACAAAGGGATCGTTTTTATGCTGATGGCGGCATTGTGTTTTTCGATGATGGGTGGCGCCGCAAAAGCATTAAAAGAAGCTTTCTCCGCAGGTCAGCTGGTTCTATACCGTAATGCGATCGGAATGATCTTTCTTGTTCCTGGTTTACTTGTCAAGCCGCCCGTCCAACAAGGTGGGAAATTTTTACGGCTTGCTTTCCGTGGATTAATGGGAGCATTGGCTTTATATACTTTGCTGTATTGTATTCTGCATCTCCCATTGGGTACTGCGATGAGCTATAATCTTACTTCGGCCTTATTCATTGCGATCTTTTCCTTTTTATTTTTTGGTGAATACCATGGAAGAAGAGTCTTGTTTGCCGTAATACTTGGGTTTACGGGTATGTTACTTATTTATAAACCCGTGATGCATTTTCCCTGGTATTATCATGCAACCGGGTTGATGTCTGGTATCATTTCCGCAATTGCTTATATAACCCTCGGAAGACTCGCTGCTTATTATGATTCACGGGTTATCGTTTTATCTTTTTTAGTAGCCGGCGTTTTGTTACCCCTGCTATCCCTATTAATTCATTATTCCTTTGGCACCCCTGCGGACGGCATTTTTATCATTGATTGGAAATGGCCCGCAGGAAAAGAGTGGTTCATTGTTTTATTTATGGGGCTAGCTGCATTGTTCGGACAATACTTTGTTACAAAAGCCTATGGCGCTGATAAAGCAGGAATTGTATCTGTATTTGGTTACTCCAATATTATCTATTCTGTATTTATTGGTATGCTATTATGTGACGCCTTTCCTGACCTGATGAGCTGGGCAGGAATTTCCTGCATCATCATTAGCGGAATTATCATTTCCCTCTTCAAAAGAAGTCAGTTACCTGACGACTAAAAAATATTTTAAAAAAAATTTGGTAGCTTGAATTTTCTAATCGTATATTTGCGATATAAGATTTCAGACGGATGTTCCGTCTTTTTATTTGAAAATATTCATCGTATAAAACCGATTAAACAAAATGGCGATTCATAAAAAAGAAGAGTTTTCACAAAAGGAACAGGATCTGGCAGCTTTTGCAAAAGCACTAAGCCATCCTGCCCGCATTGCAATATTGAAAATGCTGGCGCAAAAGAATGAATGTATCTGTGGAGAGATAGTAGATGTGTTGCCACTTGCCCAAAGCACTGTAAGCCAGCATTTGAAAGAATTAAAAAATGCGGGATTGATAGACGGGACAATTGATGGCCCCCGCAGCTGTTACTGTATAAACTGGAAAGCATTTGAAAAATTCAATAGTGAATTCAGTTTTTTATTTGAGAAGCTCAAAACAACGAACGCTAAGTGTTGCTGAATTTTTATGAGTAATAAAATTATACATCGAAATAATAAGCAGTCTCTAATTAATAAGAATATTGACTCGGCCACGGGCTCTGAATTCTGGTCTGTCGAAGGAAAGAAAGTGCAGTTCACGTGGTTTGATGTTCCTGCTAACACCAATTTTCCAAATCATAAGCATAACAGCGAACAAATAACGTATGTTCTCGAAGGTGAATTGTTTTTTAAATCAGGTGACAATGTTTACAGGCTGGCAAAAGGAGATTGTATCCTCGTTCCCGGAAATATCGACCATCAGGTATGGACAGAAAAATCTTCTGCTAAAGCAATTGATGCCTGGTCGCCAGTTAACAAAGTTTATACAGCCAACAAAAATTCTTTAACCAAATAAATTATAGTCATGAAAAATGAAACAGAGATCAAAGAACTCGTAAGAGAAAAGTACTCACAGATCGCTTCACAGTCAAAAAATCAGAATGCAAGCTCTTGCTGTGGCGCCACCGGCTGTGGTGATGTGTATAATATTATGGCCGATGATTACACAAAGCTTGATGGCTATAACCCTGATGCAGACCTTGGTTTGGGCTGCGGTTTACCAACTGAATTTGCAAAAATAAAACCCGGAGATACCGTCGTGGATCTTGGAAGCGGCGCAGGTAATGATGCCTTTATAGCGAGACGAATTGTGGGAGAAGGCGGTCGTGTAATTGGTGTTGACATTACAGAAAAAATGATCGAACTAGCAAAAAATAATGCTACTAAGCTTGGTTATAAAAATGTTGAGTTTCGTCACGGCGATATTGACAGCATGCCGTTATTCAGCAGCAAGGCGGATGTGGTTGTCAGCAATTGTGTGTTGAATCTTGTTCCAAACAAGCATAAAGTATTCGATGAAATTTTCAGAGTATTGAAACCCGGCGGACATTTTTCCATCTCAGATATTGTGATCGAAGGAGAACTTCCGTCAAAGTGGAGAGAAATAGCAGAGCTATATGCCGGCTGTGTATCCGGTGCCATTCAAAAAAGCGAATACCTCGGCATTATTGAAGAAGCTGGTTTTACAAACATTACTCTTCAAAAAGATAAAACGATCGTTATTCCAGATGAAATACTGGCTGAATATTTAAACAAAGAAGAGATCGATGAATACAAAAAAGGCAAAGTGAGAATAACAAGCATCACAGTGTATGCAGACAAACCCTCAAAGGATGAAAGAAAATGCTGTGATCCCGGCAGTGGATGTTGTTAAAATGTTTTTGAATTGAAAACTCTAACCATGAAAAAAATAATCTTTTTACAACTGCTTTTGCTTACAGCGCTGGCAGTGTTTTCGCAAGGCACCAAACAGGTTCCACCTGCATGGGGTCATTACAAAAAATTATCTGCTTATAGTGCGAACCCAACGAAAGGGATGGAAACATTCGATACGCTTCACTTTATTCTTGCATCTGGTGAAACAAAGGTTGAGCATATTGAAAGAAACGGTGGGCCCTCGGTGGAAAAAACAAAAGCTCCCGAATCAAAATGCGATCCCGCTACTTGTCAACCGGGTGATGTAATTGGTAACGGAAAGAAAAGAACGCCATATTATTTGAGCGCAACTGAAAAGTTTTTCATTCCTGATTTCCCCGCCAACAGTTCACCACAAACCCGTGCTGAGCTTGATTATCTTTTACAACTGCAAAAACAGCGTAGCGAAGAAGATGTCAGGGCCTCCATGTTTTATGCCGGTGTCTATTACCGAACTTCCGTAAAGCCGGGTGATAATGATTATAAAAAATTCCAGCGCAATCTCTTTCACATCGGCAGAAGCATCGGAACCTGGTTCAATGCAGATTCGTTACCATTAACTGCAGCTCTGGCTGCTAATGTATGGAAGGACGCAGAATATCTTATCTGGAAGTATAAAAATTATTTCATTCGTATTCGTCCTTATAAATTGGAGCCGGCTTTGCAAAATCTTGAAGAAACAAATTGGGCGGCTTATCCAAGTGGTCATTCGACTAATTCCTACGTGAATGCTTATTTATATTCAGAGTTGCTGCCGGAATTCAGTACGTTCTTTATAAAAGATGCTTATGATATGGCACATTCAAGAGAGATCATCGGAGTTCATTATCCGAGTGATTCTGAAAGCGGTCGTGTACTTGCCTGGCAGTTAGTAAGAAGGTTGTTGGCAACAGAAAAATTCAAAAAAGATTTCCAGGCAGCAAAAGAAGAAATAATAAAAGTGAAAAACCAAAAAGGATTTTAAAAACTGTATCATTATCATTTAACATTAAAAAGTAAAGCCATGAAAAAACAAATGAAAGATCCGGGATGTGGATGTGGTAGCGGTTGTTGCACTGGTGCAATGGTTGATTAACACAAACCCAAAAACGATCCCGGAAGACTCGGGATCGTTTTATTTTTAAATAAGCAAAAACAGTATGAAGAAGAAATTACTATTTGTTTGCGTTGAAAACAGTAATCGTTCTCAAATGAGCCAGGCTTTTGCAAATATGCTGGGTGGTGAGAATGTGGAAGCTTACAGCGCGGGGTCAAAACCATCTGGTATTGTGAATCCAAAAGCAATTGCTGCAATGAAAGAGCTGGGTTATGATCTGAGCAAACATGAAAGCAAATCTTTAAAAGAGGTTGAACAATTCGCTCCGTTTGATGCAGTGGTCACAATGGGTTGTGGTGATGCTTGTCCCTGGATGCCAGCAAAAAAATTTATTGATTGGGAAATACCTGATCCTAAAAATATGGAGCCTGCTGAATTCAATAAAATAAGAGATCTGATCGCGGATAAAGTAAAATCTTTGTTGTCTTCAGTTTAACCTTTAGGTGTTATATATTTTTCGGGTATTGGGGTGTCCTTACTTTCGCCTTGCCAGAGAATAGTTATTACCCACCATCGTTTGCCATCATACCAAAGTTGAAAACTGTTTATTCCGCGCATAAAAGGCTTCTCATCGGCTAAAGTTCTTTTGCTTTCATAAGTGCTGAACACATGCACGATATTTCCGAATTGCTCGGTCTTTTTACCGATCTCCATTTCAAAAAATCCGTCTTTCTCCAGGAAGGGACCGGAGTTGGTGATATATTCTTCCACGGTCAACACTCTTCTTGTTGATTCTCCTGTTGGCCGCTTACCAGTTGGGATCATTCTTGCGTCGGAAACAAATAATGTTCGCATCCTGTCCCAGTTTCTTTTTTGTCCCGCCGGTCCGCTGATCACATCATAAACTGCGGCAACAATTGCTTCCGGCGATGAAACATCCTTTGGGTCAGCGGGTATGCTATCCGTAAGCGCTGTTGCATTTATAGTTGAGCAAAACAAAATGATCGTAGAAAGCATCATTGTTCTTTTCATGTGACCAAATTTTTGTTCAAGTTAGTTAATGGATGTGTATTTTCTTCTCCTTTCATAAATCTGGCCTCGGTTTGTTTACTTTGTATAAATTTTTTGATTGAACTCCCCGATCCTTTCAAACCGCACATATATTTTTCTTTTCTCTTTACTGGGATTGGTTTATATCGTCGGGCTTTTTGTCCCGTTGATGGACAATGATTCGGGTCACCATGCGGCTATCGGTTTGCGAATGTTTCTTACCGGAGATTACGTTACCTTATATGATCATCGCGGTGATTATATCGATAAACCTCATTTTCTTTTCTGGACATCGGCATTGAGCTATCATGTTTTTGGTGTCAGCTCTTTTGCTTACAGGTTTCCTTCCTTTCTTTTTACGATTCTGGGTACTTATTCCATATTTCGTTTAGGAAAAGAATTATATGGTCAAGAGATCGGAAAACTGGCTTCCTTAATTGCGGCTTCGTCTTTCTGCTATATTCTCGCCAACAATGATGTCCGGATGGATGCGATATTAACCGCGGCGATTGCGTTTGCTACATGGCAACTCGTAGCCTATGTTCATCATCGAAAATTCATTTTTCTTTTGGGTGCAGCCCTGGGAATGGCTATTGGCTTTTGTACAAAAGGACATGTTGGCCTGGTTACCCCGGTTGCCGGTATCTTCTTTTACATTTTATATAAAAAAGATTGGCGGCTATTATTTGACTGGCATTGGCTCATTGTCATTTTCTTTTTTGCAATTTTTATTTCTCCCGTTGTCTATTGTTACTATTTGCAATTCAATTTGCATCCTGAAAAAATCTCGCAGGGGATAAAAGGAGTGAATGGTGTGAAATATATTTTATGGAGCCACAGTTTTGATCGCATAAAAGGTCATGAACGATTTGGCGCTGTAGGTAAAGAAGATCATTCCTTTTTCCTGCATACTTTTCTTTGGACGTTTGCGCCCTGGTGTTTTGTAGCATTTATTGCTTTGTTTATCCGGTTAAAAAATCTTTTTACTGCAAAAGAAGAGTGGTTGAGCACAGGTGTATTTATGATGTTGGCCCTTTTGATAAATTTCTCAAATTTCAAATTGCCGCATTATTTGCCAATACTTGCGCCTGCCACAGCATTGATCGTTGCACATTTTTTTGTATCACGCTGGAATGATGGGCGATGGCGAAAGACGTTTTATTTAATTCAAATATCTACTTCGGTTTTACTATTTGCTGCAGCGGTTTTAGTTAATGCCTGGGCGTTCCCCGTAAAAAACACATTGGTGCTTATTGGACTTATCTTTTTTCTCGCGGTTGTTTTCTATTTTTTGCTGAGTAAACTGTACTCTAACATACAAAAGGCAATTACTGTTTCGGTAGCGTCAATCGCATTGTTTTTCTTTTTGCTGAATACAAATTTTTATCCGCAGCTATTAACTTACCAGGGCGGCAAACCACTCGCCGATATAACAAGAGGTGTTGCCGATCCAAAAGATGTTTATTTCTGGAAAAATACGTTTAGCTCAACCTACAATTTTTATTCTTCTTCTAACCGGCAGGTGTATTACGATTCATTAAAACAAACGGGAAAAAAATTCTGGCTGATATATGAAAAGTCGCAACAAGCGGAAATTGACTCCCTTGGTCTTGAATTAGGTAAAACTTTTTCTGTGCAGGATTATGAGATCACGAGATTGAAAAACAAATTTGTTGACCCCGCTACAAGAAAAGAAACATTGGGTGAAATGGTAATGGCAGAGGTGGTTGGCAAAAAAAACTAACCTGATAGCTACTTTTTTACTCTTTACACCTTATATACTTTTCAATTTTTTATTATTTCTGCAGGTAAAAGGTCCTCTC
>DASUTO010000157.1:0-4272 GCA_036374555.1 Chitinophagaceae bacterium | reverse complement strand
GAGTGAGGTTTTGGTGGGTTAAACCTTGCATTGGTACATAATTTCACGAGGTTCGTCAATTTCCATGCAAACACTCTGCATTTCTTTTGCAATATTTGTACTGTAATTTAGCAAAACGATAAGACGATTGTCACGATTTTTGCATCTATAAAAGAAAAAATAATGAAGGCAGTTTTACTTGGTATGTTTTTATTTGCGGCGATGGCCGTTTCAGCACAGAATCCTGTAACATGGACTTTTACTTCAAAAAAGCTGGCGGATAATTCTTACGAAATACATATGACGGCTACGATTGAAAAAGGCTGGCATTTGTATTCACAAGTTCAGCCGGACGATGCTGTTGCCGGTCCTACTACTTTTTCTATTACAAATAATCCATTGATTGAGTTATCCGGAAAAATTAAAGAGGTCGGGAAGATGCAGAAATTTCATGATAAAGAATTGGAAATTTCAGCAAACCAATACTCAGAAAAAGTGGATTTTGTGCAAATAGTAAAATTAAAAGGCAAAGTAAAAACGAGTTTCAGTGGTAGTGTGGAATATCAAACCTGTGATGATAAAAAATGCCTGCCTCCAAAGACGGTGAATTTCAAAGTAGCATTGGAACAATAATGACATAATTTTTATTTGACATAAAACGAGTTCCCTTAAGGACTCGTTTATTTTTTAAACTTGCTATGAGGCATATCCTTACAAGAATTTTTGGTTGCTTACTTCTGTTTATTTCGGTAGCATCCTATTCGCAAGAAGCATCTGTATACAAGTGGAGCTATACAAGCAAAAAGATCGGCGAAGGAAAATATGAGATCGTCTTTTTAACTACAGGAGTACAAGGCTGGCAACTATATGCACCCAACCAGGAATTAAGTGGGGTAAAAACAGTCGAACTCAGCTTTGCTGATTCAAGTATTAGTTTTGAAAAAACCCTTACAGACAAGGGATCATCAAAAACTTTTGTGAGTCCCATTTTTGAGAACACAACTGTAAAGGTTTATGAAGGTCAAACAGAATGGAAAACATCGATCACTATTAATAATGATACCGTCCCCGCAGAGATCCAAGGAAAGCTTACATATTTTTATGGGAAGAATGATGAATTCACTCCGGATCTGCCTTTATCCTTTCATATTCCATTAGAAGGAGGTATTGGCTCAACGATACGAATTAAGATCCCAACAATCGATATCAACAACCCGGTCAGCGATTGTGGGGACGAAGGCACAAAGAATAAAAGCATCCTTACTATTTTTCTTTTAGGATTGCTTGGGGGTTTCATCGCTTTACTTACACCCTGCGTTTTCCCAATGATACCTTTAACTGTTACTTTTTTCACTACAAAATCGAATAAGAGAGTAAAAGGAATTGGTAATGCAGTCTTGTATGGCTTTTTCATTTTCGTGATCTATGTATTGCTTACCATTCCATTTCATATTGCGGGGGAAACAAATCCAGAGATTTTTAATAATATCTCAACCAATGTCCTCCTTAATCTGATATTCTTTCTCGTTTTCATAGCATTTGCTTTATCATTTTTCGGGTTATTCGAACTCACACTTCCAAGTGGTATCGTTAATAAGGCTCATTCCAAATCAGGTATCAGCAATTGGGCCGGGATCTTCTTTATGGCATTAACACTTGCCATCGTCTCATTTTCGTGTACAGGTCCCATACTTGGAACCTTATTGACCGGAGTTGCAGACCAGGGAGCATGGCCGCTTACAGCAGGTGCCGCAGGTTTTGGTATTGCGTTGGGACTGCCATTTGCATTATTTGCGATGTTCCCAAACTGGATCCAATCGATCCCAAAATCAGGCGGGTGGCTGAAAGATGTAAAAGTTGTTTTAGGTTTTATTGAAGTGGCACTGGCAATAAAGTTTTTTGCAAATGCTGATAATGTCAAGCAATGGGGAATAATGAAAAGAGAAATTTTTATCGGGCTCTGGATCATCATTGGTGTTTGTATTGTGCTTTATCTTCTCAGGTTACTTAAGATCGGGCATAGCTCTCATGCAAAGAGATTTTCTAAAAGAAGAATGGGTTTTATCCTGCTTTTTTCTGCTTTTACTCTTTACCTGTTACCAGGCGTTACCAATACGAAATGGGCAAGACTATCTCTTATAAGTGGGTTTCCCCCACCTTATTGCTATAGCATATATCAAAACCCGGTTAATTGTGATCAGCCATTACATGATTATGAGGAGGCGATTCAATTAGCAAAACAGAAAAACAAACCTGTACTGATCGATTTTACCGGGTGGGCCTGCGTTAATTGCCGCCGGATGGAAGAAAATGTGTGGACAAAAAGCTATGTTGAAAAACTAATGAAGAACGAGTTTATTCTTGTTTCTCTGTATGTGGATGAAAGAAGAAAATTACCTGCAACACAGCAAACTGTTTATAAGACAAAATCAATAGTTACAGTTGGCGATAAGTGGACCACTTTCCAAACAGAGAATTTTGATGCTACTTCCCAGCCACAATATGCAATTATAAGCCCGGAAGAAAAGCTTCTTGCCAAAACCAAGTTTTATACTCCAAATGCAAAAGAATTTGAGATCTGGCTCCAATGCGGCTTAGAAGCATTCAGGAAAAACAAAAAATAATTTTATAAAACAAAAACCCTTCTTATTCAAGAAGGGTTTTTAGTTAGGTGTCATTCTGTAAGAGCCTACCAGGTATGGCAAGGTGAAATTTCACTTAAAAGCTGATGGGAAATACAGAATGACAAGGGCTTGGAGGTTTTTTATAAGGCAATTTGTTTTTGCATCATCAATTTGCGAAGATTGATAAGACCATAACGCATACGACCTAAAGCAGTGTTGATACTGCAGTTTGTCATTGATGCAATTTCTTTAAAGCTCATGTCAGCATAATGGCGAAGAATGATCACTTCACGCTGATCTTCCGGGAGACGATCAAGCATTTCACGAACACGGTCGTGACTTTGACGCTTCATCATTTTACTTTCAGCGCTGTCTTCAGAAAAATTGATCACTTCAAAAATGTCTTTGTCATCGCCATTTTTAATAGTAGGAGTTCTTTTTACCTTACGGAAATGATCTACACAAAGATTATGGGCAATTCGCATAGCCCATGGTAAGAATTTACCTTCTTCTGTATATCGTCCGCTACGCATTGTATCAATAATGCGGATAAAAACATCCTGGAAGATATCTTCAGCAAGGTATTTGTCCTTAACTAAAAATAAAATGGATGTGTAAAGCTTGTCCTTGTGACGGAGCACAAGAATTTCCAAGGCTTCAGTGTTCCCTTCAACAAATAGTTGAATGAGATCGTTGTCAGTTTTTTTTGCAAATGCTTTCATAAACGGTGTTTGGTGGTTTAGATATTGGTTTTGGTTTTCAGTATGTACGATGATTTAATAAAACAATTAGTGTAGATGTAGTAGAGTCAATAGGCGAGAATTTTTTTTGGTTGACAGTTATTGTTTAACTGGACAATAAAATTAAGCGAAAAAGTACAACTGCCAACTACCGGGAAATGAATGTCGAATATTTTTTTTAAATGAAATGTTAATGATTGTATTGATTTCTAATGACTCAGCGTAAATTTGTGCCCCTTGATGCAAACTACAAAATCGAAAAACTCCGATACAAAACGGGTGAAAGTACCCGGCTCTGATGTTATTTTTATTCGAGGGGCAAGGGTGCACAACCTCAAAAATATCAGTGTTGAGATCCCAAGAAACAAACTTATTGTGGTCACCGGGGTGTCAGGCTCGGGTAAATCTTCTCTCACAATTGATACATTATATGCAGAAGGTCAGCGACGTTATGCAGAAAGCCTGAGTGCCTATGCAAGACAGTTTCTGAACAGGATGAACAAGCCAGACGTGGATTATATAAAAGGGTTATGCCCTGCTATTGCCATCGAACAGAAAGTTATAACACGGACTCCCCGAAGTACAGTCGGCAGTATGACCGAGATCTATGATTATCTCCGGTTGTTGTATGCAAGGATCGGGAAAACTTTTTCTCCGGTTTCAGGAAAGCAGGTAAAAAAGGATGACGTAAAGGATGTAATAGAAGCAATTGAGCAACTTAACGAAGGGGATAAGGTTTATATTCTTATTGCACTGAAGCAGCATAAGAATCGTGAGTTGAAAGAAGAGTTGAACATTCTTGTACAAAAAGGATTTTCGCGAATGTATGTTGATGGTGAAATAATAAGACTTGAAGATCTGCTGGAAGGAAAGTCAGAAATAAAAAACAGGAAATCAAAAATATTTGTTCTTGTTGACAGAATAGTAGT
>DASUTO010000156.1:0-2097 GCA_036374555.1 Chitinophagaceae bacterium | reverse complement strand
AGACTTTCAATCCTGGGATGATATCCCGATGGGCATTACCCCTGTCTTCAGCCCGAGAAGCGGAATTTCCATATTAGAAACCTATGTTAAGATGCTGGACAATGCGGAATCGATGTCTTGCATTACACTGGCATTTGGGATCAATAAATTATTTAAAACTCAGTTAAAGGATAATTCAGCTGCAAATCATATTTCCTTTTTATTACTGGAGAAGAAGGATAAAAAAAGCAAAACGAGTAAAGACCCATTTGTTTATATCGGGGCAGGTCAGAATGTCTATAAAGCCTGGGGTGCCTATATAAAAGATCCATTGTACAATTGGGCTAAAGAAGTCTCTACTATTTCACTTGGACTCAACAGGCATGTGGCCTATATACATTCTAAGTTTATGCTCATTGATCCATTAAGCAATGATCCTGTAGTCGTAACCGGTTCAGCCAACTTCAGTGAACCCTCTACAAATGCCAATGATGAAAACATGGTGATCATCCGGGGTGATAAACGTGTTGCTGATATCTATTTCACTGAATTCAACCGCTTGTTCAATCATTATTACTTCAGAGCAGTCTACGAAAATGCAGCTGAACATAGTCGCGCAGACAGTACCAATCTGTATCTGAAACCTACAGATTCA
Organism: Chitinophagaceae bacterium; assembly: GCA_036374555.1. GTDB lineage: Bacteria > Bacteroidota > Bacteroidia > Chitinophagales > Chitinophagaceae > VBAS01. Next base: position 1,463 of record DASUTO010000156.1, on the reverse strand, counting down.
TGGCTAGAAAAATATGAACCAGGCAAATTCAGATATAAGAGAGTAGATATGTTTTCAAAGATGGAAGGATTCTAAGGCAGTAATATGTGCATTTTACTGTCGGGTAAATTTCACAAACATTTCCTTCCAGGACTTGCACTGCATCATCAAAATAATGAGGTTTTATTGTCTGAAGATCTTGATCCGGATAAAGAAAAAATACTTACCCCAAAAACAATTTCTGCAAATTTTACCTTTACAATTTTTTTAGCGTCTGCCAAAATATTAACTAAAATAATTTGGAAAACCTTGGCTCAATAGGTATATTTGTTATGCTTACAACCCCAAAGTGAAAGCGACATAGTAGTCCCACTTATCTCATTGATAAGTCATCAATTCGTATTGCAATTATCCGAATTGATTCAAGATTCCCAAGTTGTCCTTGTTCAGTTTGCGGTTATAACCGAATTGTCAATTTTTAAAATTGCTCAAATACAACTATAAATATTCGCTTGCATTTAGGTTAATATTCCTATTAAAAACAAAAATTATAATCTCTGAATACACGCTGTGTATTTCTTAAAGCATTATTTAAGTCATTGATCCTAATTTACACAATCAAGGATTTATCAGGCTGTCCCTTGAAGGGAAGTGTTAATGTTTTGCCAGGATATCGCTTACTCAAAATTTACTCTTTTCTAAAAATCAAATTTTATGAAACTAAAATGCACTACTTGGATTTTAATAATCCCACTTTTCGGCCTCATGACAAGTTGTTGTGATCCCGAAATCATCGGCAGCGTCCCTAACAACTTGAGTCCACAGGAAACTGACAACTGGTGCTGGGCTGCCACTACAAAGATGCTTTCTTCTCATCTCGGAATTTCTGTCAATCAATGCGATCTGGCGAACCATCGTTTTTCAAGAACAGATTGTTGTAATGATGAACCCACTGACAACACTTGCAGGAAAACAAACAACTGCAATTCACCCGGCTGGCTTGAACTGGATTTTGCCGGAGTCACTTTCACTGAAAGTGCTACAGCACGTAGCTGGGAAGACCTGAGATGTGAACTCTATTGCTCTAAAAAACCAATGGGGTATGCGTATGGCACTGAAGGTGTAGTCGGCCATGTATTGGTGATCAAAGGATATATAACCGTTGGCGAATCACAAATGGTAGTCTTAAATGACCCTTGGTCTCCTTGCGATGGCGCCGAAAGGTTGATCACTTATGCCGAATATGCAGATCCTGCCGGAACTTCCACTCATTGGAATACTTGGTATAATATCAATAAAAAATAATTTACCCTAAATTTTCTTTTTATGAAGACTTTTATTCATCATACGACAGCCATCTTTATTTTATCCATTAACCTCATCGCTTGTAATAAAAATGCAAGTCAATCCTCAAGGCTCCAAGCCAGTGAAACCCGCTATTACACTACTTTGACTGAAGCTGCTAACAAAGCGAAATCCGACCT
>DASUTO010000155.1:0-20403 GCA_036374555.1 Chitinophagaceae bacterium | reverse complement strand
ACTATATCTGAGTTCTTAGGATCAATAAGGATCTTAGAAATATGTTCCGTACTGTCAAGCCCGATCTTGGTCCAGTTCTCGCCTGCATCGGTTGATTTATAAAGTCCATTGCCAATAGAAACGGAATTGCGCATATTGCTTTCCCCGGTACCTGCGTAAATTATTTTTGGATTTTTCTGATCAATAGCGATAGCGCCTATTGATTGACAATATTTATCAAAGATGGGTTTGAAAGAGGCTCCTGCATTGGTCGTTTTCCATATACCTCCACCTGCGGTGCCAACATAAATTGTTTTGCCATCCTCATTTACTCCTTCAATGGCTGTAATTCGTCCACTCATAGTACCGGGTCCAAGCCATCTTGCTTCCATCATGCCAAACGTAGCAGAGCTTATTTGCGAATCTGCGTTGAATGCGTTAAGCATAAACAGGAAAATAAAAACCAGCGAACTTTTTTTAATATGTGCACCTTCCATTTCTTTTGAGTTTTTTTGAAGTTAGTGAAAAAGAAAATCCCGTCTGGCCTAAGGCGAGACGGGATTCATCATTATGCTGAAAACTTAATTTGAAGGCTTGAATAAAGACTCATCTACAGGTTTGTTTACTTCTGCTTTTGAAATAACCAGTTCACCAAAAGGTAATGCGATAGAAAATGGCACTACAATTCCTTCCGGAAGTTTTTGGTAATTGGAAAGATTCGTTGGCACATCACTCTCTTGTCCATTGGCAATTCGTTTTTGAACTGTGCGTACAATATAATATGTTTTAGGATCGATAAATACAGTTTCCACATTGCCTGCCTTTGTTGTTATTTTAAGTTTAAAACATTCAGTTCCTTCCACATCATCCTTTCCAAGATATTCAATTGTATGCCCTTTGGATTTATAATCTACTAATTTACCCTGAACATCAAGATCATCTGACGATGCTTTTAATTCATCTGCCGTCATAGCTTCGGGTGTAGTCTGGCCCTGGAAAGGCATGAAATTCCAACCGGCTGCGGGAGTAATGATCTGGTAACCCGTCATTCCCATAATGGTCAGGTTCTGCCGAACTCCTTTTCCATTTAAAGCGGTCAACGTTACATTTACTTCTGCACCCTGCACTGTTAATTTTCCTTCATAGTAAATACTATTGATTTTTTTCCACGGTGCGGTGCCACCAATTGCATCTACATGTTTTGTAACTATTTCTTCAGCTGTTTGAGCAAATGTGAAAACCGATACCAGCGTTGCCACAATGGCGATCGCTGATGTTTTGATTAGTTTCATACTTTAATAGATTATTTTTTTGAAATTGTCACCGAAATTAGTGTATCCTTGTTAACCACGATTAGATTTTAAAACTTTTCTCATGAACGGTTCATTTTCCATCAAGGGGAATTTAGTGGATATACATCAGCAGGCGATCTATCCTGCCGAAGTGGTTGTAAGTGATGGTAAAATAATTTCAATAACTCCGACTCCTGACTCCCGACTAACGACTAACAACTACATTCTTCCCGGTTTTATCGATGCCCATGTTCATATTGAAAGCTCAATGCTGGTTCCGGCTGAATTTGCAAAGCTCGCAATGGTACATGGAACTGTTGCAACAGTAAGTGACCCGCATGAAATCGCCAATGTTTGCGGAATGGAAGGCGTTGAGTTTATGATCGGGAATGGAAAAACAGTGCCATTTAAATTCAATTTTGGCGCGCCGAGTTGTGTACCGGCCACCATATTTGAAACAGCAGGTGCAGCTCTCGATTCAAACGATGTAGAAAAATTATTACAAAGAGACGAGATAAAATATTTGAGTGAGATGATGAATTTCCCAGGGGTGCTGAGTGAAGATGAAGAAGTAATGAAAAAAATTGCAGCAGCTCATCGTTTATTAAAACCTGTTGATGGGCATGCCCCAGGCCTGAGAGGTGATATTGCCAAACAATACATCGCTGCTGGCATTACTACCGATCATGAATGTTTTACAAAAGATGAAGCATTAGATAAACTCCAAAACGGAATGAAAATAATTATCCGTGAAGGAAGTGCGGCAAAAAATTTTGAAGCTTTGATCGATCTGCTGAATGATTACCCAAATCAAATGATGTTTTGCAGTGATGATAAGCATCCTGATAGTTTGGTACTTGGGCATATTAACCAACTTTGTGCAAGGGCAGTTGCAAAAGGGATAAATGTATATAAGGCATTACGGGCCGCTTGTGTTAATCCTGTTTTACATTATAAACTTGATGTTGGTTTGTTAAAAGAAGGCGACCCTGCAGATTTTATTATAGTAAAAGATCTGGAAAAATTTGAAGTGTTGAAAACGTATATTAATGGTGAGTTAGTTGCTGAAAATGGAAAATCAAGAATTGAAACCGCAAAATCGAACGTAATAAATAATTTTTCATGTAGTAAAAAAGAAGTCAACGATTTTCAATACTTGCTCAACAAATATGGAGATGAAGAGAATATCGAACAGGTGCATGTCATCGAAGCGTTGGACGGTCAGCTAATCACTAATAAATTAATAAAGGGTTTAAATGATGTAATTGTAAAAAATGATTTTATTGAGGGTAACCCGAAAAATGATATTTTAAAAATCGTAGTCGTTAATCGCTATAATGACGCTCCGATCGCTAAAGCGTTTATTAAAAACTTTGGATTAAAGAAAGGTGCCATCGCATCTTCTGTTGCGCATGACAGTCATAATATCGTTGCGGTGGGTGTAGATGATGAAAGTATTTGTAAAGCTGTAAACCTGGTTATAGAAAAAAAAGGAGGAGTAAGTGCTGTTGGTAAAGGAACAGAATTGATCCTTGCATTACCAGTAGCCGGGTTGATGAGTAATGATGATGGGTACAAAATTGCTGAAGCGTACGCAGCTATTGATAATATGGTAAAGAAAGAACTGGGTTCAACTTTAACTGCACCATTTATGACGCTTTCATTTATGGCCCTGCTTGTTATTCCTCATTTAAAACTCAGCGACAGAGGATTATTCGATGGAGATAAATTTGAATTTGTCTGAAATAATTCCAGGCAGACTTCCAATCCGTTGCCCGCTCAATACGCATACTTTTAAAATCTTCGGTTAGCTGAAAGACACCTGTTTTAAAAACTGGCCCTTCTATTCCCAAAACTTTCGCGAGGTCTATTCAAAATATTGGGAAAAATATTGCGCACAAATTGTCGGTCTTTTTACACTTTAAGTGCAACCTGTTACAAAGCAATGCCTTTGCAAATTCAATCCTCCCTGAAAAAATTCTGGCACTCCGATTGAATTATTGAATACAGGTAATGATACTTAAAGTAAAAATGGTTACTCATGAAAAGGTCACCAATAACAACTGTAGAAACTAACACAAGACTTGCCGAAAGTCTGATCGAAGATCATATTAATAGTATGCATCATGCAGAAAAAATCTTCGGCAAAAAAGACCAGTTGACTGGTGGTGTTTTATGGGAAAATTTTGAAAGCTTTAGCTGGTGTTGTGAACATTCCCCCGTTGAGGGTACTATTGAGATCAGTTATTCAGATCTTAATAATAACAATGTTAGACGTATAAGCGTCCCCGTGGAAACAAATTTTGGAGTTGTGTGTACGAAGGAAAAAGAAAAGGGTTACAAGATAACCTGGAGTTATTCCCTTTCATAAAAAGTGGAATAACTAAGCTCTTAAAGTTGAATTTTTTAGAATTTTCACAAACCTTTTATAACCATTTTGACCTTTAAAGCATCATATAAACAGACAGAAAGGAACAAGCATCTGTGATAATGGCAAGTGACAGGGAAAAAAGATGATTGTTACCCCTCGAAGTCACTTGTTATGAAAAAGACTCTACACATTAAGACAACGATCGACGAAGAAGCCTTCCTGGAAGATATGGTGGAAAAATTAGCATTAAGCCATAATCATAAAAAGCGGTCGATCCCCGGCATCAATTATGCGCTTGAAACTTCGTCAAACGAAACTTATGTAAGCGGTTCGATTGATATAGAAACCGCAGATGAACAGATCAATATGCCTTTTGTAACAAGCTTTTTGTTTACTTGTGTAAAAGTCGCTAAGGATACTTATAGCCTGGAGTGGGGAATTTCCATGTCCTAATCTTGAATTCTTACTTCGGCGAAATTATTCCTCTCCTTTTCACCGGCTTTTTTCCGTCATTCACCGACATCTCCCTCATTATTACCTCTTGTCCATTGTACATTGTACATTACCGTCATAGATTTGATTAAAATTTACAACTATGACAGAGCAACAAGATTCCCGCGAGCAAAGAAAGGAGGAACGCCAAAAAAGAAGGGAAGAAAGAAGACAGCGTTGCGCGGATGGAGTACAGGGTCAATTTGGAATTATAAGCGGCAGAAACAATAATGTCCTGACCGGAGCTTTCATTCTCCTCATTGGTATTGTCGCTTTAATGAGAGCAACAATCCCGGATTTTCCTGGTTGGGTGTTTAGTTGGCAGATGGGAATGATCGCCTTAGGATTGTTCATTGGCACACGTCACAATTTCCGCGGTGGCGCATGGCTTGTTTTGCTGGTGGTAGGTGGCGTCTTTCTTTTCAGAGATATTTTCCCTCAGTATTCATTCAGGCATATCTGGCCTGTAGTATTAATAGTGCTTGGCTTATTTATTATCATGCGTCCCCGCAGGCAATGGAAGTGGGACGGCACAAAAAAAACCGAAGGGGCCAGTGATTCATTTTTTAGCGAAGACATTGACTATTCAAAAGATGATTTTGTTGACAGCACGTCAATTTTTGGTGGGGCAAAAAAGATCATTATTTCAAAAAATTTTAAAGGCGGTGACCTGGTAAATATTTTTGGGGGAACTGAATTGGATCTTTCACAAGCTGATTTTACCGGCGTTGCTGTTATTGAACTCACCACAATTTTTGGCGGTACTAAGCTTCTTGTTCCTTCAAACTGGTCAGTAAAATCTGAAGCTGTTACGATCTTCGGTGGTATAGAAGATAAAAGAAGAATGCAAACAATAACTGAAACTTCTGAAAAGACATTATTAATAAGAGGCACGGTGATCTTTGGCGGTATTGATATAAAAAGCTTTTAATCATTAAACCTTAACCTTACTGTTATGAACTGGTACCTTGCTAAAATTGTTTATCGCATTATTTGCGGAAATGGTGATCATGCAGCCCAATTTGATGAACAACTCCGGCTGATCTATGCAACCAATAAGGAAGATGCATTTTATAAAGCGCAGCACACGGGCAAAAAAGAAGAAGAAACATTTTTTAATTTAAAACGGGAGCTTGTAAAGTGGCAATTCATCAATGTAAGTGAGCTATATAAAATTGGTGAAATGATCGACGGCGCAGAACTTTATTCCAGAATAGAAGAAAAGGATGACGGCGATATATACACTGATATCATTAATAAGAAAGCGCAGGGTATTCTTCATTCCGGGACGCATCAACTTTTGCAACTGGTATAAAAACTCATGGCAATTTCTCCATTATCTGTAATGAGGTTCAGGATCATTTTCAGCATTAGTTGGCTGATCATAATCGCTGACCATATATTCCTGTTGCGTTGGTTTGGATTAAGCTGGCAAACGGCTATCGTTGATAGTGCGATAAATGATACGCTATTGATACTCGCCTGTATGCTTGTGATCATGATGCTTCATTATTATTTGCCGCAAAAAGAAAAGTATTTTCATCTTGTTACCTGGTGCATTTTGATCACGGTGATTGTTATCCTGATCACAAAAGTCATTCTAAAAAATATTTTTGCAAGTGATGAGGAGTATATAATTTTTTTCAACCGTTCATTATGGATCCGCAGCAGTTTTGATTTTCTTTTATTGGGATGTATTATTCTTATCAGTGTGATCTGGTACAACTGGCAGGAGCAAAGCGAACAGGAAGTAAGAAAACAAGATGCAGAAAAACTATCAAAGGAAGCCGAGCTTTTTAAGCTTCGGCAGCAACTGCAACCACATTTTTTGTTTAATAGTTTAAATAGTATCAACGCCCTGATCGGCTCCAGACCCGAAGAAGCAAGAAAGATGGTGCAACAGCTTTCTGACTTTTTAAGAGGAACTATAAAAAAGGAAGAACACCAATGGGTAACATTAAAAGAAGAATTACAATATCTGCAACTTTATCTTGATATTGAAAAAGTAAGATTTGGTCACCGGCTGGCAACAAGTATTGAATATGATACAGCGCTTGATGAATTGAAATTACCAGCTTTACTTTTACAGCCGATCATGGAAAATGCGATCAAATTCGGCTTGTATGATACAATTGAGGAAATCGAGATCAGCTTAAAAGCAACCAAAGAAGAAAACAATTTAGTGATAACGGTAACCAATCCTTTCGATCCTGAAACTTCGACTCCAAGACAGGGAACTGGTTTTGGTTTACAATCAGTGCAAAGAAGATTGTACTTGTTATTTGCAAGAAACGACCTGGTAAGCACTGAAGCAAAAGAAAATATCTTTACAACAACAATTAAAATTCCACAGGCATGAGCAGTAAAGTGATCATAATAGATGATGAACCACTTGCAAGAAGTATTGTGATAGAATATATACAGCACTTCCCTGATCTTGTAGTATCCCAGGTATGCAGTAATGGTTTTGAAGGCATTAAAGCCATTCAGCAATACAAGCCTGATCTTATCATCCTTGATATACAAATGCCAAAGATCAATGGATTTGAAATGCTCGAGCTCATCGAAAATCCTCCTGCGGTGATTTTTGCCACTGCATTTGATGAATATGCGATCAAAGCGTTTGAAGCACATGCCATTGATTATTTATTAAAGCCATTTAACCAGGATCGTTTTGAAAAGGCAATTAAAAAATGGAGGGACCAAAAAAACAGTTCTACCGGCGAGAAGCAAACAAAACAATTGCTGGATGATGTTTCATTGACAGCCCCACAAAACCAGCGAATAGTAATTAAGGACGGAAGCAAGATCAAGATAATCCCGGTGCAGGATATTTTTTATTTAGAAGCTGCTGATGATTTTGTAAAAGTATTTACCAAAGAAGGCTATTTTTTGAAGAATAAAACCATGAGTCATTTTGAACAAGTACTCGATCCTTCGCAATTTGTCCGTTCCCATCGTTCTTATATTGTCAATCTGCAACAGATCACAAGAATCGATCCTTATGAAAAGGACAACCATATCGCAATTCTCCGTTCCGGCGCAAAAGTGCCTGTAAGCAGAAGCGGTTATCCGAAATTAAAAGCAATCCTTGGCTTATAAAGCTCTGCTTCAATTTACTATACGGATAATTCCATTCTTGTTTCAGCAAAATTTTCTCTACATTTAGAGACTCATAGATAGTCTATACCCCCTCGAAGCTTATTGCCTTCTTCCAACTGAAAAATCGCTTAATTAAAAAACAGTTATGAGAAAAGACAAAGTCTTTTACAAATTATTCATTGCATCAGTCTGCTTGCTGATTACTTTCCTTCCGCGAATTGCAAATGCTCAATCAGAATCTGAAAAGGGACTTCCTTTTATTACAAACTATTCTCCCAAGAATTACAAAGCATTTCCACAGGTTTGGAGTGTACTTGAAGATGAAAGTGGTATTATGTATTTCGGAACACAAAACGATCTATTGGAGTATGATGGGGTAAAGTGGCGAAAAATAAAATTCAGAGATAGTACCGGAGCCAATTTGGGCACTGTAATCCGATCTATGGCTAAAAATAAAAATGGTACGATCTTCTATGGTGGATTTGGTGATCTGGGTTATTTGGATTTCGATAGCTTAGGACAACGAAGATCAAACTCACTTTTAAAACTTGTTCCTTTTGCTAACAGAAATTTTCTGGATATATGGTCAAGCTATGCAACTGAATCAGGCATCTATTTTCAATCCAGAGAATACATTTTTCGCTTGGATGATAAGAAGGTTGAAGCCGGGCAAAAACCAATGGTCAAAGTTTGGGCGCCGAAAACAAAATTCATGTACTCATTTTACCAGGATGGTAATTATTATGTACATCAACAGGGAATAGGCCTTTTCAAAATGACAAATGATTCGTTGATTTTAGTACCCGGCAGCGAATTTTTGGGCAAAGAGAGAATGCAGGTAATGCTGCCCTATAAAACTGCACACAATGGAAAACAATACCTGATAGGAATGTTTTATGGTGGTCTGTATATATATGATGGAAAAACATTTCGGCCATTTGTAACAGAAGCAGACGATGTAATTAAATCAGGTGCCATATTGTATAAAGGCATTCACTTGCAGGATGGCTCATATGTTCTGTCAACGACCGGAAAGGGCATGGTAATAATTGATCAGCAAGGTAAGCTCTTGCAAAAAATTAACCGTGATGTAGGATTACAGGATGAATCTATTTATGCAGTTTACCAGGATAAAAAAGGCACTTTGTGGCTGACTTTGGATAATGGTATTTCAAGAGTTGAAACCGCTTCGCCGTTTACAAAATTTGGTTTACAATCAGGAATTAATACTGGTGTCCTTTTCTTAAGAAGATTTGAAAATGATATTTATGTTGGTACGTCCAATGGTCTTCTAAAGTTGGATCATAAAGCCGGAATTTTCAATCCCGTTCCTGGTATTCCGTTAAACCAGATATTTACTGCTTTGCCCGATGGGAAAGAATTTTTAATTCCCGGAGATGGTCTTTTCAAAATAAAAGATAATAATACTTATACCATCAAGAAATCAATAAGTGCAGATCTGACATTGTCTGCTTTGTATATTTCTAAGAAATATCCTGATATATTAATCGGTGGAGGAACATTTGGAATAGCAATTTTCACACGTTCTAATGAAAACTGGGTTTTCATTGGTTATGTTCCTGGTGTTTCAGATCAGATTTGGTCATTCTCTGAGAACGCAGATGGATCTATTTGGGCAGGCACTCAATCTGGTTTGGTCTACCTGGTAAATCTTGCATTTGATATAAAAGGGAATGTTGACCTCCAAAAAACAAAATTTGAAAGATTTGGTCCTGAAAGTGGATTTAGAAACGGGCTTGGCCAGGTATATTATATCAAAGGAAGAAATTATTTTATTGGAGACTCGACTTTGTATTCTTATGATGAAAAACTAAAACGATTTAACATTGATACTACATTTGGCAGTTTCAATCATGGTGGTGGCAATACGGAATTTGAAATGGTTGAAGATCAGCAAGGCAGAGTTTGGATTCGCCTTGGTAAAGAAACAAGATTAGCAATACCAAAGCCCGAAGGAGGATACCAGCTTGACTTCAACCAATTAAGACCGATCAACGAGCTTACCATACAAAAAATTTATCCCGAGAGCAATGGAATAGTATGGGTATGTACTACTGATGGTTTGATCCGGTACGACGAAAATCTTGAAAAAAATTATGATCAGTCATTTAAAACAGTGATCCGGCATATAGCAGCTGGTAAAAAACAATTAACCACGTCCGTTGATAAAAATGCTAAACAGGTTTCTGTCACTTATAAGGAAAATACTTTCAGATTTGAATACGCTTCACCTTTCTTTGAACAGGAAGACAAAACACAATATCAAACCTGGCTAGAGGGATTTGAAAACACCTGGTCTGATCTCGACATTAATTATTATAAAGAGTACACCAATCTCCCAACCGGGCAATATACTTTTCATGTAAGAGCGGTAAATATTTACGGAAAACAAAGTGAAGAAGCTGTTTATCGTTTTGAAATATTGCCGCCATGGTATCGTACCTGGTGGGCTTATTTATTATATGTTTTAATCGCAGCAGTTATTATTTATTCGTTGATACGCTGGCGTACAAGACAACTTCATGAAAAACATCGTGAGCTGGAAAAAACTGTTGCTGATCGCACCAAAGAATTAAGTCATCGTGTAGAAGAGCTTGCCGTAATCAATAGTGTGCAGGATGGATTAGTTCGCAGAATGGATATCCAGGGAATTTATGACCTCGTCGGGGAAAAAATGAGAGATATATTTAATGCGCAGGTAATAGACATTGTGACCTATGATAAAGCAACAAATGAAATTGAGGATCGGTATACATACGAAAAAGGAGATCGTACACTATTAGGGCGGAGACCTCTTAAAGGTTTCAGGAAACATGTAGTGGAAACAGCAAAGGCACTTGTAATTAATAAGGATATGAATGGAGAAAGAGCAAAATATGATCAGACAGTATTGGTTGGAGAAGGAGCTAAATCAATTGTACTTGCGCCGATGATAGCGGGCAATGAAGTAACTGGCGTGATAAGTCTGCAAAATCTTGATAAAGAAAACGCATTTTCTGATAATGATGTAAACCTTCTAACCACACTTTCAAATAGTATGAGTGTGGCGCTGGAAAGTGCGAAACGTTTTGATGAAACCAAACGCCTATTGAAAGAGACTGAACAACGGACTGCAGAACTTGGTGTGATCAATAGTGTTCAGGAAGGGTTAGCCAAGGAGCTTGATATGAATGGTATTTTCAACCTTATCGGCGACAGGGTTCAGAATCTTTTCAATGCACAAGCAGTTATCATTGCAAGTTTTGATTTGGAAAACAAAATTGAACACTTCAATTACTTATTTGAAGATGGGGAGAAGGTAAAAGCAGATTCAAGACCGATTAATAAACTACGCCAACTATTAATTGATAAGAAAAAAAGCATTTACATAGCTACAGAAGAGCAAGCGAAAAATGAATATGGGCTATCAGCTATTGCCGGAACAAAAATGTCCAAATCCTTATTATTTGTCCCACTGCTCTCCGGTAGCATTGTAAAAGGTTATGTTAGTCTCCAAAATGTAGATAAAGAAAATGTGTTCAATGACTCAGACATCCGTCTTCTTGAAACGCTTGCCAATAGCATGAGTGTGGCATTAGAAAATGCACGGCTCTTTGATGAAACTAATCGGCTATTAAAAGAAACAGAACAACGTACCGCGGAATTGGCTGTAATTAATAGTGTGCAGGAAGGTTTAGCAAAAGAATTGGATATACAGGGAATTTATGAATTAGTTGGCGATCGTCTTTGTGATTTATTTCCCGATACACAAACCCTGGTGATCCGAACATTTAATCATGAGTCCGGCATCGAACACTTTCACTATGCAATAGAAAAAGGTGTTCGTTTCCCCATAGATGCAAGGCCATTTAATTGGAGCAGCAAAGAACTTATAGCAACAAAAAAGCCTTTGGATATCCGGGATAACTATTTAGAAACTGCAGTGAAGCATGGTGGAACCGGTGTTACAAAAGGTCAGCCGCCTAAATCAGCTGTTTTTGTTCCAATGATGGTGGGGGATGCTGTAAAAGGTTCGGTTAGCCTGCAGAATGTAGACAAAGAACATGCATTTACCGATTCCGATCTTCGTTTGCTTACAACTATTACCAATAGCATGAGTGTTGCATTGGAAAATGCACGATTGTTTGATGAAACGAATCGTTTACTTAAAGAAACAGAACAACGAACGGCAGAGCTTGCTGTTATCAATAGTGTACAAGAAGGCCTGGTAAGAGAAATGAACATGCAGGCAATTTATGATCTTGTTGGACATCGTATTTGCGAACTTTTCGATACTCAGACCGTTCTCATCCGCACATTCGATCTCCGGTCAGAAATGGAACACTGGCAATTTGTAATTGAAAAAGGACAACGTCATTATAGTAATCCGCGGCCGATCATATGGGCCAACAAACTTCTTATAAAGTCAAAACAGCCTTTATTAATAAACGAAAACTATGTTGAAACGGCTCAAAAACATGGAAGCCCCGGGGTAAGTAAAGGTTTGCCTCCGAAGTCAGCTTTGTTTGTCCCGATGATTGTGGGCGATATAGTAAAAGGCTCCGTAAGCTTACAGAATGTAGAAAAAGAAAATGCATTTACCGAATCTGATCTTCGGTTACTTACTACACTAACCAATAGCATGAGTGTTGCATTGGAAAATGCAAGACTCTTTGATGAATCAAACAAGCTGTTGGCGGAAGCTAAACAAAGAGCAGCAGAGTTAAGTACAGTAAACAGCATTAGTAAAGCACTGGCATCGCAGCTTAATGCTAATGATCTGATAAAAATGGTTGGAGACCAGCTGAAGGATCTGTTCAGAGCTAATATTGTTTATCTCGCTTTATTAAATCCAAAAACCAAGGTCATCAATTTCCCTTATCAGTATGGTGATAATATGGCGCCACTTAAATTAGGTGAAGGACTTACTTCAAAAATTATCCTGAATGGCGAGCCATTGCTTATTAATAAAGATTTGCAGGAATTAAGATTGCAAATGGGAATTCAACAGATCGGCGTTCCCGCCGCCTCTTATCTTGGTGTTCCAATTCCTGTTGGTGAAGAGAACATTGGCGTTCTGAGTGTACAAAGTACAGAAACTGAAAATCGTTTTAATGAAAATGATCTAAGGCTTTTATCAACGATCGCTTCTTCCGTAGGAGTTGCATTAAACAATGCCACTCTTTTTGAAGATGTAAAACTTGCGAAAATGGAAGCCGAAGCTTCTGGTAAAGCTGCCGAAAAAGCAAACGAAGCAAAGAGTGCATTCCTTTCTACCGTAAGCCACGAACTAAGAACACCGCTTACTTCTGTACTTGGTTTTGCAAAAATTATCAGGAAGAGATTAGAAGAAAAAATATTCCCGATTGTAGATAAGAAAGATCTAAAAACAGAAAAAACAATTGGGCAAATTTCTGAAAATCTTCATGTAGTGATTTCTGAAGGTGAACGATTAACACACCTGATCAATGATGTACTTGATCTTGCAAAGATCGAAGCAGGCAAGATGGAATGGAACCAGGAAAGTGTTTCCATGTCAGAGGTTGCCGAAAGAGCTATTGCGGCTACCACTTCTTTATTCGATCAAAAGGCATTGAAGCTGGTAAAAAATATTGATACCGATCTTCCTGATATCACAGGCGACAGGGATAAACTGATCCAGGTGATCATTAATCTTATTTCTAATTCAGTGAAATTTACCGATAAAGGTTCTGTTACTTGCTCGGTAGTACAACAAAAAGATGAGATCGTTGTCAGCATCAGTGATACAGGTATTGGTATTGCCCCTGAAGATTTTGATGCTGTGTTTGAACAATTCAAACAAGTGGGTGGAGATACATTAACTGATAAACCAAAAGGAACGGGACTTGGTTTACCAATTTGTAAAGAAATTGTAGAACATCATGGTGGAAGGATCTGGTTGGAAAGTGAAGTAGGAAAAGGAAGTACTTTCTCTTTTGCCTTACCAATTACTAAAACAAATGGGGTGGCCCGCCCGATGCATCTTAATGATCTTGTAAAACAATTGAAAGAACAGGTAGCACAATCACATATCAACCTGGCCGGTAAAGCATCTAAAATTCTAATTGTGGATGATGACGATTCAATCCGTTCATTACTGCAGCAAGAGTTGGGTGATGCCGGGTATATGATCGAAGAAGCCCGAAATGGAAAAGAAGCGTTGGCAGCAGTAAGAAAACAACGACCCGATCTCATCATTCTTGATATCATGATGCCGGAAATGAATGGCTTTGATGTGGCTGCTGTGTTAAAAAATGATCCGCAGACAATGGACATTCCCATCATAGTATTATCGATCGTGCAGGATAAAACAAGAGGTTTCAGGATCGGTGTTGACAGGTATCTTACCAAACCAATAGATACAGGTTTGCTCTTTAGTGAAATTGGCAGTTTGCTTGAACAGGGCCAATCAAAAAAGAAAGTAATGGTAGTTGACCAGGATTCCGCCACTGTCAACACACTTACTGAAGTACTTAAAACAAAAGGATACTCAGTAATGGAAGCGAATGAAAAAGAGCTGCTGGAAAAAGCAATAGCCAATCAACCTGATATTATCATTATCAACTCAGTTCTTTCTGGTAAACAGGACATCGTGCAAACAATACGATTTGAAAAGGGATTGGAGAATGTTCTGTTCCTTGTTTACCAATAAAATCTCACAAACAAAAAAGTAGTAATAAAAATGGAACAAAAGATCTTAATTGTAGATGATGAAGCACATATCCGTATGCTGATAGCGCAAACACTGGAAGAATTAGAAGACGAAGGAGTAGAATTCTTAACCGCAGAGAACGGCGAAATTGCGCTGGAGATCATTCAAAAAGAAAACCCAAAGCTGGTGTTTTTGGACGTAATGATGCCGAAAATGAATGGGATGGAAGTATGCCGCCGTGTAAAAAAAGAACTGGAACTAAAAGATGTTTTTATTGTGTTACTCACTGCAAAAGGACAAGAGTTGGATCGTCAGAGAGGACAGGAAGTAGGAGCAGATGTATACATGACAAAACCTTTTGATCCGGAAATAATCCTTTCCAAAGCAAAAGAAGTATTAGGAATTGAATGATCGGTCAGTTTTTAAAAAGATCGCATTTATAAAAATTACAAGGAACACCAATAGCTGATAAATCATGGCAAGAGTTAGTTTAAAAAATATAGTCGGCAAAAAGAATGAAGTAAATGCGGCTGTTCTTACATTAATGGATCAACTAAACGAGGCAACCTGGATAGAAGACGAGAACGGGAAATTATTAGTAGGTAATGCAACTGCGACACCAACGTCTTCATTCCCCATAAATCTTGATAATGAAATTATCGGCTGGGTCAAAGGAGATCAAAGATCCATAGTAATCGCAGACCTCCTGGGTTATTTGGCACAAAAAGAAATTGAGAAGAAAAAATTGGGAACAGAAGTGCTAAACCTTTACCAGGAATTGAATGTCATTTATAATTTTTCTGAGCAATTAACGCAGACCATTGATCCGGATGTTATCGCCCAGCTTACGCTTGAGCAGGCCATACATTCTATCCCTTCGCATAGCGGCGTGATCGTATTATGGAGCGAAGAAAAAAAACAATTAATGATCCCCGCAAAGGCAGGAGAACAACTTTTCAATGAAGAGCAACTTCGAAAAAATCCCGCGGTATTGCTCAAGATCGGGCTTAGTGGCCAATCTGAAATTATTACCGACCTGTCCTTATTAAAAGAGAAAGGGATAATTGAAAGTGATGTACATTCTCTTATTTATGCAGCGATGAAAGTAAAGCACCGCATCATGGGTGCGATTATTCTTGCAGGAAAAAAAGTTGAACAATATTCTGCGGCACATTTAAAACTATTGGTAACGTTAGCGCTTCAATCTTCTACCGCTATTGAAAGTGCTATGCTATATGAAAAAAATATCCGTGAAGCAAGAGAAAGAGAAGAAGCCATTCTTCGTATTCATGAAGTGACAAAGAAATTCGTGCCTCATGAATTTATCAGGTCATTAGGAAAAGAAACATTGACCGATGTAAAACTCGGCGACCAGGTTGAGAAAATAGTCACTGTTCTCTTTACTGATATCCGGGACTTCACTACCCTTTCTGAAAAGATGACACCCGAAGAAAATTTCCATTTTGTTTCATCATTTAATGCAAGGCTGGGCCCGGTAATAAGATCAAACAATGGTTTTATTAATCAATATCTCGGGGATTCGATCATGGCCATCTTTCCTGAGAATCCGGAAGATGCATTACGTGCCGCTATTGGTATGCAAAAGGCCGTTCATGAATTAAATAAAGAAAGAAAAGAAGCTAATCTTCCAATTATCAGGGCCGGCATTGGGATGCATACGGGCTCATTGATCATGGGGATCACCGGCGATGAATTTAGAATGGATGCGGCAACAATTTCAGATACGGTGAATACGGCAGCAAGGATCGAGAGCCTTACCAAATATTACAGATCGCCATTATTATTGAGTGATCATACACTTCAATATTTAAGCGGGCAAAATAATTTTCATTTCAGGCATCTTGGCAACGTAAAGCTGAAAGGAAAAAACAACCTGCTTAGCATTGTAGAATGTATCAATGGATTTGATGAATTGCAATTTGAAAGAAAAATGCAAACACTTACACAATTTAATGAAGCCATGAGTTCATATCATGACCAGCAATTTGAAACCGCCTTACAGACCTTCCAGGCTATTCTTACTAATGACCCCGATGACCTGACGGCACATTATTTTCTTAATAATACCAAAAAATATCTGCGGGAAGGTGTTCCTAAGAATTGGACGGGAGCAGAAGAAATGGTAAGTAAATAGAAGCCCAGTCTTCGATCACTCTTCTTTCAAACCTTTGATCACTACATTACCCGTGCCACTTTTATCACAAGGATAAGCAAAATCTTTTTGCCAGCGCTTGGGATCATTGATCGTTGCATAAAACTCATCAAGATATTTTGTAACAGACTTGATATATTTTTCATCGATTAACTTACTCTTAGTGTATAAATCATAAATATCACTTTTTGATCTATTGAATAGTGCAATTGGTTTTTCAAACACTTTCAGATCCTTCATACAATAACCACGGTAGCGACGTTCCTGTACTGATCTCATCAATAATTCCTCTGCCGGGTGTGCATAAGGAGCACTCACAATTCCGGAATGATCAAAATCGTAGGGCACTGTGATCAACTGCGGAGAAGATTCCGTTTTCAGCAATTTGATGTTTTGCAAATATTGTACTGACCAATCAGTGTTACCGATCAGGTATTGGAAAACAGCCATCGTTAAAAAATCATCCTGCTTTGTGTCTTCAGGCCGAAGTTTTTGCTCTACGGCGATTGCTTTATTACGTGCCGCCATTTGTTTTTCATCCTCTATTAAAAAGCCATAGAATGGGGGTTGTTGTTTTTTGCTTTTAATGTCATTGAAAGCTATTCTCACAAGCCTTGCCCGAAAACTTTTTGGCGTAATTAGATTATAGATCTTATAAACAAACCATTCACGGATAACATACTCATCACCGACGCAAGGCATCACGAGTTTCAATTTCTTTTGACCGCTGAATTCAGGTGATAAACGATTGACATCAGCGGGAAAGCTGATCTGCAGAGGCGGGTATTTACAATTTCCTTTTAGCTTCCTGAAATGGCCCCTCGTTTTCATTTGTACAGGTATGCTTACTTCGCTACTATCTTTATCCCGATAGGAAAGGGTGATGGAATGAGATGCTGGTTTATCGGCCCTGTCATTTAATAATTGCCGGATATTCCCTTTTAATGTAACTGTCAGTATTTCATCAGAATCAAAAAGATCTTTTTCGGAAATCGTTTTAGTGATTACAAGATCGCTTGCTTCCTTTTGATCATTAAAAGAAAAAACAAATAAGTTTATTACTAATAAAAATAAAAGCTTGCTGAACATAGGTTTAGATTGGCAATTGAATTATAAATGCTGACCCTTCTCCTTCTCGTGTTTCCACTTTCAAGTCTCCCCCATGAGCTTTTATAATATCATAACTCAAAGATAAACCTAAACCCGTTCCCTGCCCGGTCGGTTTGGTAGTAAAGAAAGGCTGAAAAATTTTATCTAAAATCTTTTGATGTATCCCATTACCATTGTCAGCTACTCTTATTTCAACTTTTCCGTTTATTTTTTTTGTAGTTACTGACACTGTGGGCTCGTACCCATCGCCCAGTTGTTTTCTCTTTTCAGATACTGCATAGAAAGCATTTGTAATAAGATTGAGAATTACTCTTCCTATATCCTGCGGAGTGATACTGACATTGCCAATACCGGGATCAAAATCCGTTTTTGTGGTCGCTTTAAATGATTTGTCTTTTGCACGAAGGCCATGATAAGCTAACCGCAAATATTCATCAGCCAATGCATTGATGTCGGTTGGTTCTTTTACGCCACTGCTGCTTCGGCTGTGTTGCAACATTCCTTTTACAATTGTATCAGCCCTTTTGCCATGATGATTGATCTTCTCTTCATTCTCAATAACATCATTTGCGATCGATTTTACTTCGTCCAGGTTGCCCTTGTCGATCGCCTCTTTCATTTCTTCCAGTAACTCTTTATTCACGTCAGAAAAATTATTGACGAAGTTCAACGGGTTTTGAATCTCATGTGCAATACCTGCGGTAAGTTCTCCAAGCGAAGCCATTTTTGCTGCATGAACGAGTTGTTGCTGGGTATCCTGGAGATTTTTTAATGAGTTGGACAATTCCCGGGTTTTCAGATTTACCTGTTTTTTCAGTTCTTCATTTTGCGCCTTTAATGCTTTTATCGGAAAGCTTTCACCTTCCACAAGATGCGCTGAAGGCTCGGAAACATGTAAATGAATAGCACGCCAGCTATCATCTTCCCATACAAATACTGTCGATCTCCGGCCATAGTAATTGTCTTCAGTTCCATCGCGGGTATATCTTATTTCATATATACCCTGAACAATTCCAACATCTCCGAGCATAACGTGCCGTACGTCAATAAAATGGAGCGTTGCCTCCGGTGGCAATTGTTTGCCAAAAACTTTATAAATTTTTTCTATAAACTCCTCGTAGCTATTAAATACTTCATGTTTGCCGGTTCCAAATCCAGTTATGTTATCGGACATTATACGGCGTAATTCTGTTTCAGCATCGATGGATTGACCGAAAATAGCAGCCACCAGCTGGTAAAACGTCTTCAACAATAACTCCGCCTTATTCTTCTCCTGTTCCATAGAAATGTTATCTCAGGATAGTCATCTAATTTGCTGAAAGTACAATAATAAATTGGGTGCCTTCTTTATCTTTCGTTTCTACTTTTATGTCCCCGCCATGTGCTCTTACAATATCATAGCTTATACTCAAACCCAAACCAGTTCCTTGTCCTGTAGGTTTGGTAGTAAAAAATGGTTGAAAAATTTTATCCAATACTTTTTGTGGAATACCGTTACCATTATCAGCAACTTTTATTTCCACTTTGCTATTAATCCTCTTTGTACTTAATGAAACCGTTGGTTCATAACCTTCACCGCTTTGTTTTTTCTTTTCATCTACTGCATAAAAAGCATTGTTGATCAAATTCAGAATAACTCTTCCGATGTCTTGCGGAATGATATTGATCTTCCCAATCGTTTCATCAAAATCAGTTTTCGTAGTTGCATTAAATGATTTGTCTTTTGCTCTTAATCCATGATAAGCTAATCTTAAATATTCATCTGCCAATGCATTTATATCCGTTGGCTCCTTTTTACCACTGCTGCTCCTTGAATGTTGCAGCATTCCTTTTACAATTGCATCCGCTCTTTTACCATGATGATTTATCTTTTCCAGGTTTTGCTTTACATCTTCAACAATAGCTTTTGCCTCTTCATCATTACCTTTTATCATTTCGTTTTTCATTTCTTCAATAAGTTCATTACTTATTTCAGAAAAATTATTGACAAAGTTTAATGGATTCTGAATTTCATGTGCAATCCCTGCGGTGAGTTCGCCGAGTGATGCCATTTTCTCCTGCTGGATAAGCTGGGCCTGGGTAGACTTAAGTTCTTCATAAGCTTTTTCAATCTTAATTTTTGCTTTTTGTTTTTGCCTGTAATTTCTATAAAAAGTTACTGCCAGTAAAAGCAGTACACCGATGCCCGCAAGCAAGGTGTAGGTTCTTATCTTGTTGCGGAACTGAATCCTTTCTTTTTCCAGTTCCTGGAGACGAATTTGTTCCCGGAGAAATAAATCCTGGGCCATTGCAGCGCTTTTTACAGTATTACTATTCAAGCTATCCTTTGCCCGCATTGCCAGCTCCATATATTTATAAACACTGTCAGGCTCATTTCTTAGCTTATATATCTGAAACAAGTTTTCATAAGCGGTTGCAGGATTCCAAACCGTACCGGCAAGAGACCCAACACTGGTTAAAGTTTCATTTGCCTTTTTTGCATAAAAAAGGCTGGAATCTTTTTCACGTTGCACCATAAAACTTTTTGTCAGGCCAAAATATATCATAACCAGCGAAACAAAGTTTTTTTCAATGTATGCTAATGGAAGTGCCTCATGGTAATATTTGCTGGCCGTATCAATATTTCCCCGGGCAAAATGAATTTCGCCGATATATGTTAATAAGCGGGATACATTTTCCTTGTATCCAAATTGTTTTGAAAGTGATAAGCCATTCTGTACAATAAGCATTGCTGAATCCAATTTATTTAAATTTTTGTAAGCAATACCCATGGTAGCATAGAGGTAATATAAAAAATAATTGCTTTGAGTTTGTTTGCCGATCATTTCAGCTTCAGCAAAGTGATGAATGCACAGGTCATTGTTTCCTGTACGAATAAATAAATTAGCCGCCTGCATATGAAGGTTGCCAAGAACAATTAAACGGGATGATCTGGCTGTTTTGTCCGGGGAAAACATCCAAAGAGGTAATGGCCAAAAATCTTTTTCACTTTTCACTTCCTGCGCAATTTCGAAACCTTCGAGGTAACATTGAAGTGCTTCAGAATACGAGCCTATATGCCTTAAGCAAAGACCCTTTCCATTCAGACTTGCTGCTTCGTTAAGTTTCTTCTTATTCTTCCGTGCCAGCAACAGGCATTGCTCCATAAAGAACAATGCTGAATCTATTTTCTTTTCTATGTAGAAATCTGAAAGCTTTCCGTATATCACAT
>DASUTO010000154.1:0-3884 GCA_036374555.1 Chitinophagaceae bacterium | reverse complement strand
ATGAGCCAAAAGACAAAAGTGAAAAACATCCGATCCTGATGGTACGTACGCCTTACTCATGTGCACCTTATGGTACTGATTTTTCAGGCCGTTTAACAGGCAGTCACTGGAAATATTATTGCCGTGAGAATTATATCATCGTTATACAGGATGTAAGAGGAAGATGGATGAGTGAAGGAGAGTTTGTAGATGTTCGTCCATTCATCAAAGACAAAAAAACAAATAAAGATATTGATGAAGCCAGCGATACTTATGATGCCATCGATTGGCTTATAAAGAATTTAGCCGATAACAATGGTAATGTTGGCGCATTTGGAATTTCTTACCCTGGATTTTATGCAACAATGGTAGCCGCGTCCGGTCATCCTGCTTTGAAAGCTGTAAGCCCGCAGGCACCGGTTACTGAATGGTTTTTGGGTGATGATTTTCATCACAACGGTGCATTTTTTCAGATGGATGGCTTTAGTTTTTATTCAGGTTTTGGTAAACCAAGACCAAAGCCGACCACCGTTGGATCGCCTGGATTTAATTTTAAGATCAGGGATAATTATCAATTTTATTTGCAGGCAGGTACTTTGAAAAATCTTGCAAAGATGATCGGTGATAGTATTAAATTCTGGCATGAGATGTACAAGCATCCTAACTATGATGATTGGTGGAAGGCAAGAGATGCAAGAAGAGCGATGTACAATATCAAACCTGCAATGCTCACTGTTGGCGGCTTGTTTGATGCCGAAGATTGTTATGGCGCATGGAATTTATATAAAGCAATCGAAAAACAAAATCCCGGCATCAGTAATAAAATAGTGATGGGGCCATGGAGTCATGGTCAATGGTCATCACGGGACGGCTCTTTCCTGGGAAACATTCGTTTTGGTGCTGCAACTGCATTGTGGTATCAAAATAATATTGAAATACCTTTCTTTAATTATTACCTGAAAGGAAAAGGCGCAGATCCGAAATTATCCGAGGCAACGATCTTTCTCACGGGCGAAAATCAATGGAAGAATTTTGATCAATGGCCACCGTCGAACACATCCAATCAGCCGATCTATTTTCAATCAAACGGAACGCTGTCCTGGAATAAACCAACTGCATCCAAAAGCTCAACCGAATATATCAGTGATCCTGCACATCCTGTTCCTTATACCGAAGATGTTCATTTTAATCGCACTGCTGCTTACATGAACGATGACCAGCGTTTTGCTTCAAGAAGAACAGATGTTTTGACTTTTCAAACTGATGTATTGAATGAAGACTTAACGCTTACTGGCCCTGTTGTAGCAGATCTAGCCGTAAGTATAACAGGAACGGATGCCGATTTTGTTGTAAAGATCATTGATGTTTTTCCAGATGATTTTGCTTATCCCGGTGCTGCAGCACAACAAGGTCGTGCTGGTGGTGGCAGCTATCCCATGGGCGGCTATCAAATGCTGGTGCGTGGTGAGATCATGAGAGGAAAATTCAGGAACAGTTTTGAAACTCCAACCGCTTTTACTCCAAATAAAGTTGAGAAAGTAAAATTTGATCTTCCCGATGTAGCACATACGTTTAAAAAAGGGCATCGTTTAATGATACAGATACAAAGCAGCTGGTTCCCATTAGCGGATCGTAACCCGCAGAAGTTTGTAAATATTTATGAAGCTGATATTACAGATTTCCAGAAAGCGACCATACGGATCCATCATGAGGCAGCTAACAGCAGCAGTATCATTTTACCTGTAATAAAATAAAGATGAAGCGATACTTATTTTTTCTTTTAGTGCTTTATACCTCTGTTTCAGTTGCACAAAATGCAAACTATGTAAAAGAAAACTATACAAAGATCGACACAACGATCACAATGCGTGATGGGATCAAACTATATACCATCATTTATGTCCCGAAAGATCCGTCGCAGCAATATCCCATCCTGATCCAGCGTACTCCATATAGTGTATGGCCATATGGACCTTCCAACTATCCGTCCGGCATCATGCCCGGTAAAATGCAGGAGGAAAAGTACATCTATGTCAAACAGGATGTACGCGGCCGTCATATGAGCGAAGGCATCAATGAGGAAGTTACTCCTTACATTCCTAACAAAAAAACTAACAAAGATGTCGATGAAAGCAGCGACACCTATGATACGATTGAATGGTTATTGAAGTTTTTAGAAAATGATAATGGCAGGGTTGGTCTTTGGGGCATCTCCTATCCTGGATTTTATGCTACAGCAAGTTTGCCCGGAGCTCATCCTGCGATTAAAGCAGTAAGTCCGCAGGCGCCGGTAACAGACGAGTTTGCCGGGGACGATGTAAATCATAATGGAGCGTTTTTCCTGTTAGATAATTTTAGATTTATGGAGGGATACGACAGACCGAGACAAGGACCCCAGTATGTTTATAAAGTACCATTATTCCCTCCCACCAATTATAACGATGCATATAAGTTTTTTCTCGATATGAAAACGACCGGAGAAAGTAATGGTGCAAAATATTTTAATGGTAAAGGAAAATTCTGGCCGGAATATCTTGCGCATGATACTTACGATGATTACTGGCAGGCACGCAACATAAGACAACACTTAAAAAATGTTACCATTCCCACTTTAGTGGTAGGCGGATGGTTTGATGCTGAAGATCTTTTTGGTGCATTGCGTACCTATGAAGCGATCGAAAAGCAAAGTCCGGGCAATAAGAATTTTTTAGTCATGGGCCCCTGGACGCATGGTGCATGGGGCGCCGCTGAATGGAAAGAATTTGGAACACACCAGTTTGGAACCGATGTGAATAAATACTACCAGGATTCGATAGAGAGTGTATTTTTCAAATATTACCTGAAGGACAAAGGAAGTTTTACTGCATCGGAAGCAACGATGTTTGAAACAGGTAGTAATCAATGGAAGTATTTTGATCAATGGCCTCCGGCAAACATCATGGCAACAAATTTGTACCTGGGGGAAAACAATAAACTTTTAAAGAGCAAGAATCAAAAATCAAAAAGTTTTTCTGAATACATCAGCGATCCAGCCAAACCAGTACCGTACACCAATGGTATTTATAACTATCGGAATGATGAATATATGATAGAAGATCAACGCTTCACTGCAGTCAGGCCTGATGTACTTGTATTTGAGAGTGATACGCTGACAGAAGATATGACAATAGCCGGACCCATTATCGCAGATCTGTTTGTAAGCATTACCGGCACCGATGCTGATTTTATTGTTAAGCTAATTGATGTACTGCCGGAAAATGAGAAAAATAATGTCAAAGTGCCAGGGAAAACGATGGCAGGAATGCAGCGATTGGTCAGAGCAGAAGTAATGCGGGGAAAATTCAGGAATGATCTTTCAAAACCAGAGACATTTGTTCCAAATAAAGTCACCGAAGTGAAATTCTTATTAAACGACGCATTGCATACATTCAGGAAGGGCCACCGTATTATGATACAAATACAAAGCAGTTGGTTCCCATTAGTTGATCGCAATCCACAGAAATTTTTACGGATCCCGGAGGCAAAGGAAACTGATTATCAAAAAGCAACCATCAGGATCTATCATGATGCTGTTAATAGCAGCAAGATAATTTTGCCTGTGATCAGGTAAAATCACTGAATAATTGAATAGTCTCGTTAATTGCTCGAATAGTCCAGCCCAGCCTGACAGGCTTTTCGTAACATTGCAAAAATTTTTACTTCATGAAATCGCTGGTACTGGTTGTAGCTCTTGTAGTAAGTTCATTTATACATTCGCAGGTGAATTTAATTCCGCAGCCTGCAGATCTTACCCTGATAGACGGTGAATTCAGCTTAACATCATCAAGTAAAATAGTTTACTTGAATAAAGAACTGTTGCCGTCAGCAACATTCCTTCAGGCGTATATAGCTAAGACATATAAACT